>JAAYVT010000575.1 GCA_012517025.1 Phyllobacteriaceae bacterium
GGGCGGCGGCGCGGCGGCGGAGACGAGGCAGAGACCGAGATCGCAACAGTCGTGCGATCGGTCGGCCGGATCGCTCGGATCGCTCGGCAACAGGCGCGGCGGCAGGTTGCCGCCCATGAAGACGCAGGCCTCGTCGCCGACGGCGGCGGCCACCGCCTGGTTGCGGGCGAGGCCGACGACGAAGGCTGCGACGAACAACAGCGCTCCGACGGCGCCGAAGCGTCGCAGGGCGATCATCCATCCGGTCTTCGTCGTTCGGGCGCGCATGCCGCGTTCCATCGAGGGGGATCCGCAGGCTCGATCAGAGCGCGTTCAGACGGCGTCGTCCTTGACTTCCGACAAATGCGCCCGCCGCCAGGCGACGTGGAGGAGGGCGACGGCGTTCATCACCGCGACGTAGACGGTGGCCGCCACCGCCACGTCGGGGCGGCCGAGCAGGGTGACGGCGACGGTCAGCGCCACCGCGACGTTTCTGAGGCCGGTGGTCTGGATCAGTGCGGCGCGGCGGGCCGAGGAGACGCCGAGGAGGCCGGAGAGGCCGATCACCACGGCGAGGGCGGCGAGGTCGAGGGCGAGGGTGGCGGGGCCGACGGTCAATCCGTCGTGGACGAGCGCCGAGCCTTGCGCGGCGACGGCGGCGGCGACCACGACGACGAACACGACGGTGGAGATCCGCCGCGTCCACGGCCGCGAGCGGGCGGCGAAGGCGGGGCGGCGGTCGGCGAGGACGACGCCGATCAGCAGCGGCAGAACCGTCGTGGCGAAGACGGCGCCGAGTGTCGGGGCGAAGGGCAGGACGACGGCGACGTTCTCGTCGGCGAAGCGATCGAAGGCGAAGCCGACCCAGAACGGCACGGTGAGCGGCGCGGCGAGGCTGGTCACCACCGTCAGTGTGACGGCGAGGGCGACGTCGCCCCGCGCCATCAGGGTGACGAAGTTGGCGGTGACGCCGCCGGGCGCGGCGGCGAGCAACACCAAGCCGACGGCGTGCGGCGTCGGCAGGGCGAAGCTCTCGGCGAGCAGCGCGGCGAGAAGGGGCAGGCCGACCAGCTGGGCGAGGAGGCCGAGGGCGACGGCGGCGGGGGCGCCGGCGAGGGCGCGGAAGGCGTCGAGGCGGGTCTCGAGCCCGACCGCGCGCATCAGGACGGCGAGACCGAGCGGAATGAGGACGGCGGCCACGGTTCACCTCGCCGAGCGCGACGGAGACGGCGAGAGCCGCCGGAGGTCGGTCGACGCGCCGGCGGCTCTCGGGACGGGGACGGGATCACTTCTTCGGCAGGTTCGCGGCATAGGCCTTCAGGTTGGCGTCGGCCGGATCGGCCTCGACCTTCAGCTCCTGCATCAGCTTTTCGTAAGCTTCGCGGCCGCCGTCGGGGAGACGGTGGGCGATGCCCTGGTGACAGTCGATGCAGGTCTTGCCGGTGTCGACGGCGAGCTGATGTTGCTTGCCGGCGCGGGTCTCCTGCTTGGTGAAGTCCATGTATTCGAAGGCGTGGCAGTTGCGGCATTCGCGGCTGTTCGTCGTCTTCATCCGCTCCCACTCGTGGCGGGCGAGCTCGATGCGGCGGTCGACGAACTTTTCGCGGGTCCAGATCGACTGCGTCACGAAGTGACCCCACAGCTCCTTGGAGGCCTTGATCTTGCGGACGATCTTGTACTGCCATTCCTTCGGCACGTGGCAGTCGGGGCAGGTGGCGCGAACGCCGGAATGGTTCTGGTAGTGGGGCGTGTTCTTGTATTCGGCATACACGTTGTCTTGCATCTCGTGA
Source organism: Phyllobacteriaceae bacterium (assembly GCA_012517025.1). Lineage (GTDB taxonomy): Bacteria > Pseudomonadota > Alphaproteobacteria > Rhizobiales > Ancalomicrobiaceae > Pinisolibacter. The sequence goes on from JAAYVT010000575.1 coordinate 1,770, forward strand.
CAGGTGATGCAGAACTGCTCGTTGTTGGTCATCTCGAGCGCCCAGTGGAAGCCGCCCCAGAAGACGATGCCGGCGAGGAAGCCGAGGACGAGGAGGATGCCGAGGGCGATCGAGCCCGACGGCGACCAGAAGAAGCGCCACAGGCGTTTGAGGAAGCCGGGACGATCCGCGGTCGAGAGGGTGTCGGTCATGAGAGGACTCCGAACGTCGGGCGAGGGCCGGGCCCTCGACGCGCGGTCACTTGGTCTGGGACGGCTTGAAGGTGTTCTCGACCAGTTCCTTGGCGTCGACCTGCGGAACGTGGCACTGGGTGCAGAACCAGCGGGTGCCGGCGACGGTGTCGGTCTGGTGGCCGTCGCGGTCGAGGTAATGGGTCATCGACAGCGTCGGCGCGCCGTTCTTGGCGGCGACCGACCAGTCGTGGCAGCCCAGGCACTGATTGGCGTGCAGGTCGATCTGGTAGCGGTCGATCTGATGCGGGATCAGCGGCGGTTGCTGGCGATAGGCGCGGTCGAAGCGGCCGTGCACGTCCTGGTGCGGCGTGTCGGGAGGAGCGAGTTCGACCGTCGGGGCGGCGCCGCGCAGCGACTTGACGTCGCCGGCCTGCTGACCCGCCACCGATCCGATGCCGAAGGTGAGGGCGGCCGCGCCGAGCGCCGCGACGAGCATGAGCTTCCTCATGGAGTTTCTCCCGAACAGTTCGACCGGACGGCGGCGCCGACTGCGGTCTCGGAGGCATCGAAACGGTGGGTGAAGCGGAAGACGCCGCGATCGCAGACGTCGATGCAGCGGCCGCAGGTGGTGCAGTCGCGCGACAGGATCACCGGCGAGGCGCCGGTCTTGGCTCCCTCGAGCGCCGGCGAGATGACGTGCGGTTCCGGGCAGACGGCGTAGCAGTCCATGCAGTGGTCGCAGGCGTCGCGGGCATGGGTCGAGATCTTGACCAGGGCGCGGGACCCGACGAGCCCGTAGAAGGCGCCGACCGGGCAGAGATGCGAGCACCAACCGCGCCGCGCCACGAAGAGGTCGAACAGGAACACCGCGACGACGAAGGTCAGCGAGGCGACCGAGCCGAACACCACGACGCGGAAGGCGTGGGTGATCGGGTTGACCAGCTCCCAGGCGATCGAGCCGGCGACGCCGGAGACGACCAGCACCATGGCGAGTACCCAGAACCGGGTCTCCGGCTTGGGCTGCCAGCCCTTGGCCTGCAGACCGAGTTTCTCGCGCAGGAAGAAGGCGAGGTCGGTGACCGGGTCGATCGGGCAGACCCAGGCGCAATAGGCGCGACCGGAGACGAGGCCGTAGAACACCAGCACGATCGCCGCGCCGAGGATCGCCAGCCCCTCCGGCGCATGGCGGGCGGCGAGCATCTGCAGGACCACCAGCGGATCGGTCAGCGGCAACACGCCGAAGGTCATCGACGAGGCGAGCGTGCCCTTGGCGATCCACAGGCCGAACAGCGGCCCGGTCAGGAACAGCGCCAGCACCGCCGCCTGGCTCAGCCGGCGCAGGAAGAGGTACTTGTTGCGCACCAGGAAGGAGCGCGTCCGCACCTTGTCCTTGGTGGCGGCGAGGCGGGCCTCGCGGTTCAGACGCGCGGTCGGGCGCGGGGTCGGGGAGAGCGCGGTCATGGCTTCCACCCCTTCGGCATCTTGGTCGGGTCGATGATCGGCGGGGCGTCGGGGACGCCGGAGGGCGGCGTGACGTCGTTCGGCGCGCGGTCGGGCAGATCCATGATGTCTTTGACCAGCGGGCCGTTGTTCTTCTGGTACTCTTCCCAACCGAGCCGGTAGTGATGGCCGAGCTCGCCGCGCGCCACCTTCGGCGGCAGCACCTTGATCGCGGCCTCTTCGAGCACGCAGGACTTCTCGCATTTGCCGCAGCCGGTGCAGTCGGCGGCGTGGACGGTCGGGCGGAAGATCGCGTGCTTGTGGGTCCTCGGGTTCGATTCGAGCTCGAGCGTCAGTGCTTTGTCGATCACCGGGCAGTCGCGATAGCAGACGTCGCACCTGAGGCCGAGGAAGTTCAGGCAGTTCTCCTCGTCGACCAGGACCGCGGTGCCCATCTTCGCCTTGTTGATGTCGACGAGGGAATGGTCGAGGGCGCCGGTCGGGCAGGCTTTGACGCAAGGAATGTCCTCGCACATCTCGCAGGGCGTCTTGCGGGCGACGAAGTACGGGGTGCCGGAGGCGACGTGATCGCCGAGATCGGCGAGCTTCAACGTGTCGTACGGACAGGCGCGGACGCACAGGCCGCAGCGCACGCAGGCGGCGAGGAAGGCGCGGTCGTCGGGAAGCGCGCCGGGCGGACGCAGCATCTGGGTCGGCCGGGCCTCGGCTGAGCGTTCGTACGCACCGAGCAGGACACCGGCGACGCCGGCTCCGACGACGCCGCGCATCGTCGTCTCGACGAGGCGACGGCGTTCGGGATTCGACGGTCCATCGGACTTGCGCGAGGCGGACATCGGCGGAACCAGGGTTGTCTCGGAGAGAGGGGAAGGCGGCCGGCGCCACTCCGACGGCTTCGATGCGCGGCATCTCGACCACGGGCGGGACTTCGGCGACGACGCCGGCCTTTCCGTTCCGGACCGATCGAGCGTGGCGGGCACGCGTCGACCGGTGCGGAGCGAAGGGAAATCAGGCGCGCTCGACCTTGCAGGCGCACTTCTTGTAGTCGGTCTCCTTCGACAGCGGGCAGGTGGCGTCCAGCGTCAGCTTGTTGACCAGCTGGCCCTCGTCGAACCACGGGAAGAACACGACGCCCTTCGGCGGCTTGTTGCGGCCGCGGGTCTCGACCCGGCTCGTCACCTCGCCGCGACGGGTGGAGATCTTGATCTCCTGGCCGCGCCGCAGACCGAGCTCGATCGCGTCGTCGGGGTTCATGAACACCACGGCGTTGGGGAAGGCCTTGTAGAGCTCGGGCACGCGACGGGTCATCGACCCGGAATGCCAGTGCTCCAGCACCCGGCCGGTGACCAGCCACATCGGCCAGTCCTTGTCCGGGGTCTCGGCGGCCGGCTCGAACGGGGCGAAGATGATCTTCGCCTTGCCGTCCTTGTAGCCGTAGAACTTCACGCCTTCGCCTTGCTTGACGTAAGGGTCGTAACCTTCCCGGAAGCGCCAGTTGGTCTCCTTGCCGTCGACCACCGGCCACTTCAGACCGCGCGCCTTGTGGTACTGGTCGAAGGCTGCCAGGTCGTGGCCGTGACCGCGCCCGAAGGTGGCGTATTCCTCGAACAGGCCCTTCTGCAGATAGAAGCCGAAGTCCTTGGATTCCTGGTTTTCGAAGCCGGCGTAGGTCTCCGAGACCGGATATTTGTCGACGTTGCCGTTGCGATAGAGGACGTCGTAGAGGGTCTTGCCGGCGAGCTCGGGCTTCTTGGCGATCAGTTCGGCCGGCCAGACCTCCTCGACCTTGAAGCGCTTGGCGAATTCGACGAGCTGCCAGAGATCTGAGCGGGCCTCGCCCGGCGCCACCACCTGCTGGCGCCAGAACTGGGTGCGACGCTCGGCGTTGCCGTAGGCGCCTTCCTTCTCCACCCACATCGCGGTCGGCAGGATCAGGTCGGCAGCGAGCGTGGTCACCGTCGGATAGGGATCGGAAACGGTGATGAAATTCACCGGGTTGCGGTAACCGGGCCAAGTCTCCTCGTTGAGGTTGGCGGCGGCCTGCATGTTGTTGGTGCACTGGACCCAGTAGGCGTTGATGACGCCGTCCTTGAGTTGCCGGTTCTGCAACACCGCGTGCGCGCCGGGCTTCTCGGGGATGGTGCCCTCGGGCAGCCGCCAGATCTCCTCGGCGTGTTTGCGATGCTCGGGGTTGTTGACCACCATGTCGGCGGGCAGACGGTGCGAGAAGGTGCCGACTTCACGGGCGGTGCCGCAGGCCGACGGCTGACCGGTCAGCGAGAACGGCGAATTGCCCGGCTCGGAGATCTTTCCCACCAGAAGGTGGACGTTGTAGCAGAGCGAGTTCACCCAAGAGCCGCGGGTGTGCTGGTTGAAGCCCATGGTCCACAGGCTCATGACCTTCTTCTTCGGGTCGGCGTAGGCCTTGGCGAGCTTCTCCAGCTTGTCGACCGGCACGCCGGACAGTTCCGAGACGTATTCGGCCGTATAGGGCTTCACCAGCGCGGCGTATTCCTCGAAGCTGATCGGCGTCATGTCGCCGGCGTCGGGGTTCTTCGCCGCCTTCTGAAGCGGATGATTGGGCCTGAGACCGTAGCCGATGTCGGTCGCGGTCTTGGTGAAGTTGACGTTCTTGGCGACGAACTCCTTGTTCACCGCGTCGTGCTGGATGATGTAGTTGGCGATGTAGTTGAGGATCGCCAGATCGGTCTGCGGCTTGAAGACGAGGCCGTTGTCGGCGAGCTCGAACGAGCGATGCTCGAAAGTGGAGAGGACGTGGACTTCCGAACCCGGCTTGGTGAGGCGGGTGTTGGTCAGACGCGACCACAGGATCGGGTGCATCTCGGCCATGTTGGAGCCCCACAGCACGAAGACGTCGGCGTGCTCGAGGTCGTCGTAGCAGCCCATCGGCTCGTCGATGCCGAAGGAGCGCATGAAGCCGACCACGGCGGACGCCATGCAGTGGCGAGCGTTGGGGTCGAGGTTGTTGGAGCGGAAGCCGGCCTTCATCAGCTTGGAGGCGGCGTAGCCCTCCCACACCGTCCATTGGCCGGAGCCGAACATGCCGACCGAGGTCGGGCCCTTGGCCTTCAAAGCCTCCTTCCACTTCGCCGCCATGACGTCGAAGGCTTCGTCCCAGGAGACCGGGGTGAAGTCGCCGTCCTTGGCGTAGACGCCGTTCTTCTTCCTGAGCAGCGGGGTGGTCAGGCGGTCCTGGCCGTACATGATCTTGGAGAGGAAATAGCCCTTGATGCAGTTGAGGCCGCGATTGACCGGGGCTTCCGGGTCGCCCTGAGTGGCGACCACCCGGCCGTCCTTGGTGCCGACGAGCACCGAGCAACCGGTGCCGCAGAAGCGGCAGGGCGCTTTGTCCCAGCGAATGCCGGCGTCGCCGACGGGGGCGGCGGAGGCGGGCAGCGAGACACCCGCCACCGCGGCGGTGGCGGCGGCGGCCGAAGCCTTGAGCACGTCGCGGCGGGAAGTTTCCATCGTCATCGGGCGACCTCCTCGGGGTCGTTTCGGCAGTCGGGGGTGGGCTCCCCGGGTTCGGGCGGCGCCGATGGCGCCTCTGGTCGGATCAGGCGGCGACGGCCGTCTCTTCGTCGGGTTCGCAGGCGTGGTAGACGAGCGAGGTGGTGATCACGCCGGCGATCTGGTTCATCGCCATCAGGGCATCTGAGGCGTGGAGGCCGTCGACATCGGTGGCGGTGACCACCAGACGGCCGTCGTCGGTCGCCGCGTGGACGTCGACGCCGGGCAGGGCGGCGAGCGCCGCCGAGACCGCCTCGACCGTTCCTGGGACCGCCCAGACCAGGACACCGATCACGTTCATGCCGCTTCTCCTCGGCCCTCGGGCCTCTCGTTCACGCGAACCGCGTCGACCGGGCAGGGGGCGACGCAGGCGCCGCAACCGTTGCAGGCGTCCTCGACCACCACCGGCAGGAACCGACCGTCGGCGCGGGGCTGAAAGCGGAGGGCGGAGCGCGGGCAGGCATCGCCGCAGGAGCGGCAGTGGACGCCGCCGATCGCCAGGCATTTGCCGGAGATCTCGGCCTTCGCCGTCCAGTCGCGGACCCCGACCCGGACCAGGGCGCCGGCCTCACAGACGTCGGCGCAGGCGCCGCAGAAGGTGCATTCGCCGTGCTCGAAGCGCAGCACCGGCCGGTGCTCGCCGTCGTGCCGGATCACCGTCTCGGGACAAGCCGGCGCGCAGGCGGCGCAGCCGTCGCACGCCGCGAGGAAGCGCTCCTCCTCGATCGCGGTCGGCGGGCGCAGGCCGCGTGCCTTCGCCGGCCGCGCGAGGCGTCCGCGAAAGAGATCACGCCGAGCCAGGACCACCGTCATTCGATTTCCCCCTCCGAAATCGTCGGGAGAATCGGGCGAGGCCGGCGAGGCTTCTTTGACTTTTGGTAGGTGGAGGCGACGATATCCGCCGAAACGCATGCGAACGCCGGGAAAACCCGTCGTCGACGGTATCGGGGGCGGCGGGAGGTCGTCGCCGTGCAGGTCGGGGATGCCGGCGCGCGGTGGCACGGGGCGCCGTCTCGTCGCATTGTGCGCCGACCCGTCGTTCCGACGGACCCGGGGTGAGGCGCCGCGCGTGAAACCGTCTTCCGAACCGACCGAGATCGACGACGTCGATCGCCGCATCGTCGAGGCGTTGCAGGCCGACCTGCCGCTGGTGCCGCGTCCCTACGCGGCGGTGGCGGCGCGGCTGGGGCTGAGGGAGGCCGAATTCGTCGACCGAACGCGGCGGCTGGTCGAGACCGGGGCGGTCTCCCGCGTCGTGCCGACGCTCGACGTGGAGAAGACCGGCGGGGCGGTGTGTCTGGCGGCGATGGAGGTGCCGGCGGATCGCTCGGCGACGGTGGCGGCGGTGCTCGAGCGGATGCCCGAGGTCGTCGGCGTCGACCGGCGCGACCATCGGCTCGACCTGTGGTTCGTCATCGCCACCGAGCACCCTTGCGGCATCGGCGCGACGCAGCGGGCGATCGAGACGGCGACCGGGCTCGAGGTGCTGCTGTTCCCCGAGGTGCGCGACTATTCCGCGCGCCCACGGCCGGAGGGCGAAGACCCGCGCGAGGCAGATTTCGACGCCGTCGACCGCGCGCTGATCGCGGCGATGCGCGACGGGTTGTCGCTCGAGCGCGACCCTTGGGTGTCGATCGCGGTGACGGCCGGGGTCGCGACGGCGGAAGCGACGACGCGTCTGCGGCGGATGGTCGAGCGCGGGTGGATCCGCCGCCTCGGCGCGGTGGCGAACCCGCGTCGCGGAGGTCCCGGTTTCGACGTGCCGACGGTCTGGGACGTCGACGACGACGCGGTCGACGGGCTCGGCGCGCGGATCGCGGCACTGCCCTTCGTGGTCGGGTGCCGCCGGCGACCGCGGGCGCTGCCGGCGTGGCCGTACAATCTCTTCGTGCTGGTGCGTGGCGGCGGGCGCGAGGCGGTGGCGGCGGAACGCGCCGAGATCGCCGATCTGCTCGGCGCGGCGGCTTTCGCCTCCGAGGTCCTCCCCGTTCGGCACGTCCTGAAGGCGACGGCGCCGTGCCGCGTCGAGGCGGATCGCGCCGGCGACCTCGCGCGGGCCGACCGACGCGTCCCCGAGCCGGCGGCCGAGTGATCGGACGGTTTGCGACGCGAAGGGAAGAAAGAAACGGCGACCTCCGGGCGTTTCTGGGGACGCACGGGTGTCGCCGAAGTCGTGAAGAGGCAATTCGATGGTCCGGATCGAGGTCTCGACCGGCATCCATGTCTCTCTTTTCGCATCTTTCGACGAAGAACGTCTTGACCGGGATCAAGACGTCGAGCCTGACCCGACGTCGTTCCCGAAGGTTCGAAAGGGCCGAACCTTCGCCGGTTCGTCATCAGTCGCGGCGCTGCAACCGTCCGCCGGCGAGATCGAAGACCACGGCGCGCTCGCCGAGGGCGGCGAAGGCGCTCGCGTCGGTGCCGGTCATCCAACATTGGGCGCCGAGCGCCTCCAGCACGTCGAAGAGTTCGCCGCGCCGACGCGGGTCGAGATGAGCGGCGATATCGTCGAGCAGCAGGAGGGGGGCGCGGCCGGTGGTCTCGCCGACCAGCCGGGCGTGCGCCAGAACGAGGCCGAGCAGCAACGCCTTCTGTTCGCCGGTCGAGGAGAGATGCGCCGGCATCGCCTTGGGGCCGTGACGGACGGCGAGATCGGCGCGATGCGGGCCGTCGAGGGTGCGACCGGCGGCGGCGTCGCGACGGCGGCTCTCGGCCAAGCGGGCGCGGAAGGCGTCCTCGGCCTCGGCGGCGGGGCCGCCGCGCGCCACCATCGACTCGATCTCGCCCTCGAGGGAGAGTTCGGCGTGGGGGAACGGGGCGTCGGCGCGGGTCGCGGCGATCAGGCGCTCCAGGCAGGCGACGGTCTCGACGCGGGCGGAGGCGACGGCGACGCCGAGTTCGGCCATCTGCTCCTCGATCGCGGCGAGCCAGTCGAGATCGAGACGATTTTCCTCGAGCAGCCGATTGCGGCCGCGCATCGCCTTTTCGTAAGCCGCGACGCGGGCGCCGTGGCCGGGGTCGAGGGCGAGGACGAGCCGGTCGAGGAAGCGGCGACGGTCGGCGGCGGGGCCGGTGAACAGCCCGTCCATCGCCGGGGTCAGCCACAGCACGCGGAGCCGGTCGAGGAGCTCGTCGGCGGCGCGGGCGGCGACGCCGTCGATGCGGACGCGGCGCTGGCGGGTCTCCTCCTCGGCGCCGGGGGCATCGAGGCCGGTGCCGATCGCGGCTTCGCCGTCGGGGGCGGCGAGGCGGGCGAAGACGCTCCACGAGCCGTCGCCGCCGAGGCGGGCCATCTCGTCGAGGCGGGCGCGGCGGAAACCGCGACCGGGGGTGAGCAGCGACAGGGCTTCGATCAGGTTGGTCTTACCGGCGCCGTTCTCGCCGGCGAGCACGACGTGACGGCCGTCGCAGGCGAGGCGCAGGGCGGCGTGATTGCGGAAGTCGGTTAGACGCAGATCGACGACGGCGACGCGCGCCGGCGTCGCCGGGCCCGGGGTCTCGGCGATCGGCGTTTCGGCGATCGGGGCGAAGGCGGTGGTCACAGGCGGAACACGGCTTCGGCGGCGGAGCGGGAGGCGCGGCGTTTGGCGACCTCGCCCTCCAGCCGGGCGATCTCGGCGCGGAGCAGTGCGATGCGCTCCTCGAGTTCCTCGGCGGAGACCAGCGCGACGTCCTGCCCGATCTCGTGGGCGAGTTTCTTCTTCACCGGTTCGTCGTCGATGAACGCCATGGGTTCCGCCTCCCTTCGCGCGCGGTGGTCGGAGACTTCGTCACCGGGCGCGGCGCGACTCAGTATAGAACTCGGCTTCGGGTCCGCCAAACCGCATGGAAGCCGCGATGCCGGAAGTGGTCGTCTACATCGCTCATTCGCTCGACGGCCTGATCGCCGATCGCGACGGCTCGATCGACTGGTTGAAGCCCTACGACGCCGCCGACTACGGCTACGACGCCTTTCTGCGAAGCGTCGATGCGGTGGTGATGGGCTCGGTGACCTATCGCGAATGCCGAGGCTTTCCCGAATGGCCCTATCCGCGCAAGGCGGTGTTCGTGATGACCAAGGGGCCGCGGATCGACGAGGACGGGCTCGCGGTGTTCGACGACCGCACCCCGGTGGAGATCGCCGTCGACTGCGAGCGCGCCGGCCTGAAACGCATTTGGGTCGCCGGCGGCGGCTGGCCGATCCGCGCCTTCCTCGACGCCGGGTTGGTGCGGCGGATGCACCTCTTCCAGATCCCGGTGATCCTCGGCACGGGCACGCCGTTGTGGCCGCCGGGCCGGAAGACCTGGGAGGCGCGGATGGAGCGCACCACCGTCCACCAGAACGGCGTCGTCGAGACGGTGCATGCGATCGAGGCCCCCTCCCTTCGCGGGCGATGACAGGGTCGGTGCGAGGGGATAGCCTCTCGCCTCCGAGCCCCGTTCGAGCCGAGGGAGACGCCCCATGGCCGCGCCGCAGATGCCCGCCTTCGATCCCTTCGACGTGGAAGAGAGCAACCGCACCACCCTGCCCGAACCCTTCGCCACGACCAATCGGCGGCGGTGGAACCGTCGGCTCGGCGACTTCGCCGGGTTGACCAACTTCGGCGTCAATCTCACCCGGATCGAACCGGGTGGACAGTCCTCGTTCCGTCATGCCCATTCCAAGCAGGACGAATTCGTCTGGGTGGTGGAGGGCGAGGTGGTGCTGGTGACCGACGCCGGACGGCAGGTGCTGAAGCCCGGCAGCTGCGCCGGTTTTCCCGCCGGAACCGGTCTGGCGCATCATTTCCTCAACGAGGGGACACGCGACGCGTTGTTGCTCACCGTCGGCGACCGTACCCCGGGCGACGCGGTCGGCTATCCGGAGGTCGATCTCGCCGGTCGTTACGACGAGGCGACCGGCCTCTTCGGTTTCACCCACAAGGACGGCTCGCCCTATTGAGGCGACCGTTTTCCTCACGATCGCCGCGGTGCGGCGATCCCTCACGGAGTTCGACATGACCGTGCTTCCCGCCACCCAGACCGTGATCGCGATCCCCGTGCCGGGCGGGCCGGAGGCGCTCGTCGCCGAGACCCGGCCGGTGCCGACGCCCGGCCCCGGTGAGGTGCTGGTGAAGGTGGCGGCGGCCGGGGTCAATCGGCCGGACGTGTTGCAGCGGGAGGGCGGCTATCCGCCGCCGAAGGGGGCTTCCGACATCCCGGGGCTGGAGATCGCCGGCACGGTCGCGGCGCTCGGCGAGGGGGTGAGCGGGATCGCGCTCGGCGAGACGGTGGTGGCGCTGCTCGCCGGCGGCGGCTACGCCGAATGGGCGGTGGTCGACGCGCGCTGCGTCTTGCCGCTGCCGAAGGGCCTGTCGATGGTGGAGGGCGCGAGCCTGCCGGAGACGTTCTTCACGGTGTGGTCGAACGTGTTCGACCGGGCCGGATTGAAGCCGGGCGAGGTGTTCCTCGTCCACGGCGGCACCTCCGGCATCGGCGTCACCGCGATCCAGCTCGCCAAGGCGTTCGGGGCCACGGTGATCGCCACCGCCGGCGGGGCGGCGAAATGCGCCCGCTGCCGGGCGCTCGGAGCGGATCTGGCGATCGACTACCGCGAGGAGAATTTCGTCGAGGCGGTGAAGACCTTCACGAAAGGCCACGGCGCCGACGTCATCCTCGACATGGTCGGCGGCGACTACATCGAGCGCAACCACGAGGCGGCGGCGGTCGAGGGGCGGATCGTCCAGATCGCCTTCCTGCGCGGCTCCAAGGTGACGTTGAATTTCATGCGGGTGATGCTGAAGCGGCTCGTCCACACCGGCTCGACGCTCCGGGCCCGCGACGCCGCCTTCAAGGGCGCGATCGCGACGGCGCTGCGCGAGAAGGTGTGGCCGCTGATCGAAGAGGGCATGGTGAAGCCGGTGATCGACTCGACCTTTGCGCTCGGCGAGGTGGTCGAGGCGCATCGGCGGATGGAGACCAACGCCCACGTCGGCAAGATCGTGCTCACCCTCTGACCCCCGAAGTCTCACCGATTTGCCTCCGCGCGCGGCGCGGGTTATAGAGAGGCATCTCCATTCATTCGCATCGCATCGCTTCCCCCCGCCGGCCGGCCGGGAGAAGACACGAGGAAGGTCCATTCGAAATGGCGACCCCGCTGAACACGCCTCTGATGCCCAAGGCCACGGCCGTGTGGCTCGTCGAGAACACCGCGCTCTCCTTCGACCAGATCGCGGCCTTCTGCCGCCTGCATCCGCTCGAGGTGAAGGCGATCGCCGACGGCGAGGCGGCGCAGGGCATCAAGGGCCTCGATCCGGTCATCACCGGGCAGCTCACCCGCGACGAGATCAATCGCGCGGTGAACAATCCCGAGCATCGCCTGAAGCTCGCCGAGCCGAAGGTGCGGGTGCCGGAGGCCAAGCGGCGGGGCCCGCGCTACACCCCGGTGTCGCGCCGCCACGACCGGCCGAACGCCATCCTGTGGCTGTTGCGCAATCATCCCGAGCTCAAGGACGCGGCGATCATGCGCCTCGTCGGCACCACCAAGACCACCATTCTGCAGATCCGCGAGCGCACCCACTGGAACGCCGCCAATCTGACGCCGATGGATCCGGTCACCCTGGGGCTCACCTCGCAGCTCGAGCTCGACCTCGAGGTGGAGAAGGCGGCCAAGTCGCTGCCGCCGCGCGAGCCGGGCGATCCGGGCGCCGCGACGCTGCTCTCGGTCGACGACACGGTGACGCCGGAGGCGCTGATGGGCGCCGGCGACTACGGTTCCGGATCGCGCGGCGACACCGAGGACGAACTCGACGCCGACGCGATCTTCGCCAAGCTCAACAGCCTCAAGGGGCCGGAGCCGGACGACGAGGATCGGGAAGGCTGATCCGATCGGAAGTTGTGAAAGGCGGGGGAGACCCCGCCTTTCGCGCATCTTTCCCGCTCCGGTCGCGGAAACGATCGGGAATTCTCGGGAAATTTCCGAATTCCAAGCAGGGCGCCGGGAGCGCATCCTCACGGCGAGAGCGGGGTGGGCCCAGGGCACGGAGCCGACCCCGAGGGATCACGGGAAACGTCATGCATCATTTCCTCGTCGTCGACGACCATCCGCTGTTTCGCGAGGCGATTCAGCTCGCCGTCCGCTCGGTTTCGCCGAAGGCCGAGATTCACGAGGCGACCACGATCGAAGCGGCGGTGGAGATGATCGCCGGGCGGCGGCGCGGCTACGATCTGGCGCTGCTCGATCTGTCGCTTCCCGGCACCTCCGGTTTCGACGGGCTGTTGCTGTTGCGCACCCGCTTTCCGCGTCTGCCGATCCTCGTCGTCTCCGCCCACGACGATCCGCGCATCGTGCGCGAGGCGATGTCGCACGGGGTCTCCGGCTTCGTTTCCAAGGCGGCGAAGAAGGGCGAGATCGCGCGGGCGATCGGGCAGGTGTTGGCCGGCGGGGTCTACGTGCCGGACTGGTTCGACAAGGCGCCGCGCGCCGCGCCGACCGGTTTCGCCGACGGCGAATTGGTGGCGCGGCTGTCGAGCCTCACTCCGCAACAGATGCGGGTGCTGCAGATGCTGCGCCAGGGGCTGCTCAACAAGCAGATCGCGCACGAGCTCGACGTCGGCGAGACCACGGTCAAGGCGCACGTCTCGGAGATCCTGCGCAAGCTCGGGGTGTTCTCGCGCACCCAGGCGGTGATCGAAGCGGCGAAGATCGACTTCGACCGCTTCTCCGAGTCCGACGGCCTGCTGGAGGCGTCGCGACGCTGAGGCTCACGACAGGAGATGCGCCATCAGCGCGCGCAGCTCCGCCGGCTTGACCGGCTTGCGCATCAGCTCGAGCCCGTTGGCGGCGAGGCGTTCCTCGATCTCGCGGCCGTAGTCGGCGGTCACGACGATCGCCGGGACCTCGCATCCCCAGGCTTCGGTCATCGTGTTCAACGCCTCGAGGCCGGTGCCGTGGTCGAGGTGATAGTCGACGACGAGGAGATCGGGGTGGCGGCCGTCGCGCTCGACGGCGGCGACGATGGTTTCGGCGTCGGCGGCCGGCAGGGTCTCGCAGCCCCATTGCCGCACCAGATCGGTGGTCGCCTCCAGCACCGCAGGGTCGTTGTCGACGATGCCGATCAAGGCGCCGGCCATGCACCACGGGGCGATGCCGAGGGGCTGGTGGCTCGGCGCCGGGGGGGTGACCGGCGGGCGGTCGACCCGCTCGATCTCGACCGAGAAACGGGTGCCGCGCCCGACCCGTGAAGTCAGGGTGACGGTGTGGCCGAGCACGTCGGCGAGGCGCTGGACGATCGACAGGCCGAGCCCGAGGCCGGCCTCGCCGTCGTTGGCCCGGCCGCGGCCGCGATGGAACTCCTCGAACACCGCCGCATATTGGTCCTCGGAGATGCCGGGGCCGGTGTCGACGACGTCGACGCGGACCCGCGCGCCGCGACGACGCGCGCCGATCACCACCCGCCCGCGCTCGGTGTAGCGCAGCGCGTTGCCGATCAGGTTCTGCAGGATGCGGGTGAGCATGATCGGGTCGGTGGCGACGTGGGCGGAGGACGGCACGACGCGCAGGCCGAGGCCGCGTCGCTCCGCCACCGGGGCGAAGTCGGTGGCGAGATCGGCGAGGAGCTGGTCGAGGCCGACGGTGGTGACCTGCGGCACCATCACGCCGGCGTCGAGACGGGAGATGTCGAGCAGCGTCTCGAGCAGCCGCTCGATGGTGGCGAGCGCCCGCTCGACCTGACGCGACAGGCGGCGGCCGTCGTCGTCGCGCTGCAGTTCGGCGAGGGCGCCGGAGGCGAGACGGGCGGCGGCGAGCGGCTGCAGCAGATCGTGGCCGGCTTGGGCGAGGAAACGCGTCTTCGAGCGGTCGGCGCGCTCGGCCCGCTCCTTGGCGGCGCGCAATTCGCCGTTCATCTGCTCGACCCGGCGCAGCGCGTTGGTCAGCTCGTCGGTGCGGCGGCGGACCTGACGCTCCAGGCCGATGGTGGTCTGGAACAACGAATAGGCGTTGGCTCGGCTGTCGACGCCGTGCTCGACGCGGTCGATCAGCACCGCGTTGATCTTCTCGAGCTTGGCGACGCGCGCCTCCAGACGCGCGAGCTCGGCGGCGGTGTCGCGCCCGGAGCGGTCTTGCGCGGGGCGAGCGATCTCCGAAGCCGTCATGATGCCTCGTGCCGGCGACCGAAGGCGACGCCGGTGAAGGTGTGGTTGAGATGCATGGCGCCGAACTGTTCGCCGTAGGTGTTGAAGCCGACGACCCGGAAGCGGCGGAAGAGTTCGTAGATGCGCCCGGTGATCTGGTGGCGCTCGGCCTCCAGGCGGCGATGGATGCAGTCGAAGCCGAGCACGAAGTCGATGCCGCCGAGATCGGTCGAGAGCCGGCTCAGCGTCTCCTCGAGCGACCGCACCATGTCGCGGGTCTCGGCGACGGTGAGGACCACGCCGGTGTCGATGGCGCAATAGAACGACAGACTGCCGTCCATGTTCATCTTCTGGATCGAGCGGCAATAGTATTCGCCGCCGACGCGCACCAGCAGCGGGTGGGCGGCGAACTGGTCGCCGCTGGCCTCCTCCTGATCGAGACCCGTCGCCGCGGCGAAGGCCTCCCACGCCGGCTCGGCGTCGAGTTCGGAGACGACGCGCTTGTCGGGATCGCAGGCGGTCACCACCAGCTTGCGGGCGGTCGGCTCGAAGTGGTCCGACTTGAAGACGCGGAACGGCCGGGTGGAGGCGATCAACAGCAGCAGGCCGGCGTCGCGCAGCACCTCGCCGTCGGTGACGACGAACGTGTTCTGGAAGGACAGATCGTCGCCGCTCGACCCGCCGACGAGCGGGATGTCGTTCAAGGCGCGCTGCAACGCCGACAGGATCACCTCCTCGCGTTGGCACAAGCCGTCGAGCAGGGTCAGGGCGAAGAGGTCGTGGGTCTCGTCGATCGCCGGTTCGAGCAATCGGTGGCGCAGCTCGGCGACCAGTTCGCCGCCTTCCTCGAGGCCGAACCGGCCGAGATCGCGCAAGGGCTCGCAGGCGATGCGGAATTCGGTCTTGCGGAAGGCGATGGCGACGAGGCCGCCGTCGATCAGGCCGAGCGGCGTGATCTCGCCGGCGGTCGAGCAGCCGGCATGCGGCAGATCGGGAAAGGCCCGCAACAACGCGGCGGCGGTCTCCTCGGCGTCGAACTGCGAAGAGACGAAGAGGAGCACGAAACAGAGATCGGAGTGATCGCCGAGCGTGAGCGCGATCTCGTCGACGGCGCTGGCGGCGTCGCAGGCCGTCGACACGGCGACGCGGACGGCGTCGAGGCGCGACGGCATCGGCGCGACGGTCGTCTCGCGGTTCACCGATGGGGCCGTGGCGGCGCGGATCGCCGATGCGATCGACACCTTTCGGCTCTCGGGCGTGCGGTGCATCGGTTCGGCCGGCACCTCGGGTCTCCTCGGTCGCCGGACGTCTTTGATGTTCTTGGGGCCGGCACCGGCATTATCGCGGTGTGGCCGCAGGAGGCAAGAAAATTGCGTCTTGTGGCGCCGGACCGAACGGGTCAGCCGGCGCGGCCGGTGACGGCGAGCGCCCAGGCGACGATGGCGTCGACGTCCGGCGGCAGCGCGAGCTGGTCGTCGCCGGCGAAGGCGGTCCAGGCGTCGCGCTGGGTCTCGCGCATGACCACCAGGGTTGGAATGCCGGCGATCATCGCCTCGCCGATCTCCTCGCGCACACAGTGGCCGGAGGCTTCCTGCTTGGCGAACTTGCCGACGAACAGCAGATCGACCCCCTCTTCGATGGCGGAGACGATGGCGGTGCGGGCGCGCAACATGCCGTCGACGTCGAGGGTGCAGGAGTCGGAACCGGCGCCGAGATCCTGCGAGATGACGGTGGCGACGCCGGTGGCGATGCTCTCCAGCATCATCGAGCCCTTGCCGTTCGACAGGGGGGCGCCGACGCGCGGCAGGACGCCGCCGAGACGCAGGTCGCCGCGGGCGGCGAGACGATCGTGGACGGCGTCGAGGAGCGGCTCGACGGCGTAGCCGGGTTCGTAGACGACCACGGCGAGGGGCGGGACGGGAGTGGGCGAGGTCATGGGGCGACGGTCCGGTGCGGTCAGGGGATGCGCGATCCTAGGCCGGCGGCGCCGACGCGTCCACGGGGCGCGTCAACTCGCCCCGAGGCGGGCCAGCACCGCGCCGGGGATGCGATAGACGGCGACGGCGTCGTCGTGCCGGCGAAACCCGCGCATCTCGCGCAGGATGAAATAGTGGTGCACCGCCTCGGCGGCGTCGCGCAGGCACTGCTCGCGGGTCTCCGCCGTCGCCGCGGCGAGGCGGGCGAGCGTCTCCTCGACCCGACGGCCGGCGCGGCCGAGCGCGGAAGCCTCCTCGGCGAGGAGCTCCAGATCGAGGGTGAGGGTGCCGGTCGGCGGCAGGGAGGCGGGAGATCGCATCGCGGACTTCGTCGAGTCTTCGGGGTCGGTCAATCAATGATCAAGAGTTTTCCGGCAGGATGTCCAGACGTGGTGTCGAATCGAGGACGAAATGAGCGACAGCGATCGGCGCAAGCACGTCTCGTTCGACGAGCTGACGCTGCACTACCAGCCTCAGGTCGCCGCCGACGGTTCGCGGATCGTCTCGGTGGAGGCGCTGCTGCGCGTCCTCAAGCCCGAACCCCGATTGATGACCCCGGCCGACGTGCTCGCCTTCTTCGAGGCGCCGGAGGATGCCGAGGCGCTCGACTGGTGGGTGTTCCGCACCGCCGCGCGCGACGGCCTGCGCTGGCCCGAGCTCACCGTCGGCATCAACGTCTCGGCGGCGCGGTTCCGCGACCCCGGCTTCGCCGACGCGGCGCTGGCGGTGGCGCGCGAGATCGGCGCCGATCCGCGCCGGTTGGAGATCGAGATCGTCGAAAGCTCGTTCATCGAGGATTTCGAGACGGCGGTCGGCAACATCGACCGACTGCGGGCGCACGGCTTCCGCGTCGCCCTCGACGATTTCGGCACCGGCTATTCGAGCCTGACCTATCTGCTCAAGCTGCCGATCGACAAATTGAAGATCGACAAGTCGTTCGTCGACGGCATCGGCACCATTCAGTCGACGGTGATCGTCCAGGCGGTGGTGGCGCTGGCGCGGGCGCTCGGCCTCAAGATCACCGCCGAAGGGGTGGAGACCGAGGAGCAGTGGCGGTTCCTGAAGATCGCCGGCTGTCACCTGATGCAGGGGTGGTACTTCGCCAAGGCGGTTTCGGCCGACGAGATCACCCGGCTCGTCGAGGCGCGGATCGCGCCGCGCGCCGTCGCCTGAGCATCTCCGCCCGCGTTTTTCCGGATCCGCGCATCTCGTTCGATCGCGCCGCGTAGCCCGCGGGACGGGTCCGGCCGCGCCGCCGCCGGACCGGCCCCCCCCTCACTTCGACAGGAAGGTCTTGCTGCCGTTGGGGCCGACGCCGTCGGGGACGGGGACGTCGGACGAGGAATAATCGGTGTTCAGCACCATGGTCGGGCCGGCGCCGAGGGTGAAGCGAT
This sequence comes from Phyllobacteriaceae bacterium, assembly GCA_012517025.1. Lineage (GTDB taxonomy): Bacteria > Pseudomonadota > Alphaproteobacteria > Rhizobiales > Ancalomicrobiaceae > Pinisolibacter. The sequence continues at coordinate 19,395 of JAAYVT010000575.1, forward strand.
CGGCGACGATGATGGTGTAGGCCGACTTGTCGGCGACCGGCTTCAGCGCCGAGACGTCGAGCTGACCGCGCGGGATGTAGAAGGTGCCGAGCAGGGTGTTGGCGTGGTCGGCGCTGATCTCGTGTTTGACGACATGGGCGACCGAACGGTCCTCGAACACCAGCAGGCCGGCCATGGATCCGCTCTTCGGCGCCGTCAGCGACACGGTGGCGCCGCCCTCGAAGCGCAGGCGGGGGTCGGCGCCGGTCAGGTAGAAGCCGACCCCGGTGCCGGCGAAGGAGGCCAGATCGGTGACCAACAGGTCGCCGTCCTTGATCACGTAGATGCCGGGCTCGAGATGGACCTGGGCCAGTCCCCGGACGGTGAGGCCGCCGCAATAGGTGCCGGGCAGAAGGATGTCGGATCCGGCGATGATCTCGTAGTTGGTCTTGAGGCAGGTCGAGGAGACGGCCGGCGCCGGGCGGGCGGCGAGCGGATCCGAGATCACCGGACAGTCGGTCTCCGGGTTGGGATTGAACGTGCCCAGGCCGTATTTGATCTTGCCGCCGGCCGAACAGATGTAGGCGGCTTCCAGCACCGCGAAGTCCTGGATGTACAGGCCCTTGGCATTGGAGCTGTCGGAATAGACGGCGCAGCCGGGAGCCTTGAGACGGGCGGACTGCGACAGGTACACCGTCTGCTGTTGGACGCGGTCGAGACCGATGACGCAGAGCGGGGCGCCGCCGACCACCTTGGCGGTCGCCTGGACCGTGACGGACGTGGATTCGAGCGCGGTCCAGCGCAGGATCGTCGAGGTGACGGGGGCGTCGATCCGGACGGTGACGGTCTTGGCGACGGTGTCGACCGTCGGTGAGACGGTCGCGCTCACCGCGTGTTCGGCGAGGGCGCGGTCGGCGAAGGTGGTGGCGACGGTCGTGATGGTGCCGGTGTCGGCGTTGCCGAGACGGAACTCGCGGGCGGCGGCGAGGGCCGATTGATCGGCGATCGTCTGCAACTGCGACTTCTCGCCGGCGAGGCGGGCATAGTCGACGGCGACGGAGGCGGCGACGACGAGGGCGGTTCCGACCATCGCGAAGGTGACGGCGGTGCCGCCGCGACGATCGGCGAAGAGGCGACCGAAGGCTGCGAGCAGGGTCACGGTTCTCCCTCCTCGGTCCGCAGAATGGCACGATGGGCGCGGATCATGAAACGGATCTGGTGGGCGAGCAGACGCCAGTTGACCGGCTTGCACATGAAGCCGGTGGCGCCGACGTCCCAGGCACGATCGATCGAGGCCATGTCCTCGCGGCCGGTGACCACCATCAGCGCGAGATCGTCGAAACGCGGATCGCCGCGCAACCGCTCGACCAAGTCGAGCCCGCTCATGCCGGGCATGTCGACGTCGATCAGGGCGGCGTCGAAGCGGGTCGTCTCCAAGAGGTCCAACGCCGCCTCGGCGCTTTCGGCGAGGGTCACCGTCACCTGCGGTGCGGCGAGATAGACGGCGCAGAACTCGCGCTGGATCGGATCGTCGTCGACGGCGAGAATCGACGTCTCTTCGGCGAAGACCCATCGGAATTTCGCGTTCGGGTCGACGAATCGGGACAAGTCGGGTGCCTCAGGGAAAATTTTCTGTTCTTGACGTTGCGGCACGCTAACAGTCGGACGCTAATTTCCGGTGTGAAACCCCGAGACATTTTCGGATCGTCGTTGGCGATGCCTTAACGACGATCCGGGCACTCTCGGCACATGAAATCTCTCCACCGATCGATCCGCGCGCGTCTGTTGCTGCTGGTGGTCGCCGCCATCTCGGCGGCGCTGGTGGTGATCGTCGGCCTCGGCGTGTGGTTCGAGGCGGCGCGTTACGGTGCGGCGCGGCGCGACGGATTGTTCGCGACGGCCTCGATTCTGGCCGCTTCCGCCGCGAAGGCGACGGCGGCGGGCGAGCGCGGCGGCGTGCATCAAGTGTTGCGGGCGATCTCTCGGCTCGACGGCGTCGTCTATGCGGCGATCGCGCGTGCCGACGGGCGGCCGCTCGCCGACGTCGGGGCGACCGAGCAGTTGATCGGCGATCTGGTGTTGACCGATCCGGCCGCCCGCGTCGAGGTGTCGCGGCTGTTCGTCAACCGGACGATCGAGGTGCGGGTGCCGGTCGTGTTCGAGGGCGAACGGGTCGGCACGTTGACGATGATCGGCGACACCCGCGATCTGGCCGGACGCATGATCACCGCGGCGGCGACCGCGCTGGTCGCCGGCGCGGCGGCACTCGCACTGGCGCTGCTGGTGGTCTTCCGCCTCGCCGGCTCGATCACCCGGCCGCTGCGCGATCTGACCGAGGTGATGGGCCGGGTCGGTCGTGGTCACGACTACTCGACGACGCTCACGGTCGCGAGCACGGACGAGGTCGGGGTGCTGGTCGCCGGTTTCAACGCCATGCTCGGCGACATCCGTGAGCGCGACCAGCGTCTCGCCCGGCATCGCGAGCGGTTGGAGCGCGACGTCGCCGATCGCACTGCCGACTACGCACGGGCGGCGGAGGAGGCGGAGGCGGCCAATCGCGCCAAGTCCGACTTCCTGGCGACGATGAGCCACGAGATCCGCACCCCGATGAACGGCATCCTGGTGATGGCGGAACTGTTGGCGGCGACCGATCTGCCCAACCGCGCCCGCCGGCAGGCCGAAGTGATCGCGCGGTCGGGGTCGAGCCTGCTCGCCATCATCAACGACATTCTCGACTTCTCGAAGATCGAGGCGGGCAAGCTCGAGGTCGAGCATCTCGCCGTCGATCCGTACGAGATCGTCGACACCGTGCTGCGACTGTTCTCCGAGCGGGCGCGGGCGAAGGGGCTCGATCTCGCCGGGCGGGTCGATCTCGGGCGCGCGGTCCGGCTCGATGCCGATCCGACCCGGCTCGGGCAGGTGCTCGCCAACCTCGTCAACAACGCGCTGAAGTTCACCGAGACCGGCGGGGTGTCGATCGAGGTCGAGGCGAGCGACGACGATCGGGTGCTGTTCGCGGTGGTCGACACCGGCATCGGCATCGCCGAGGACAAACTCGCGAGCCTGTTCGAGGCCTTCACCCAGGCCGATCGGTCGACCACCCACAAATACGGCGGCACCGGCCTCGGCCTCGCCATCGCCAAGCGCCTGGTCGAGGCGATGGGCGGCGAGATCGCCGCGACCAGTTTGGAGGGGCGGGGCACCTGCTTCTTCTTCACTCTGCCGCGAGCGGCGGACGACGCCGCGACGGCGGAGTGGGCGCGGCTTCCCGACGGCGAGCGCGCGGTCGCGGTGGTCGCGGTCGAGGGGCGGCAGAGCCGGGCGGCGATCGTCCGGCCTCTCGCCGCCGTGGGCTTCACCGTGATCGAGGCCGACGACCGGCTCGAAGAGGCGGCCGCCGGCGCGCGATTGGTGATCGCGGAACCGGCGCGGCTCGCCGGGCGCTCCCGGCTCGAAACGCTCGACGGCGGCGGCATCGTGGCGGTGGCGCCGACCGGGGCGGACGTCGAGGCGCTGCTCTCCGCCGGTCTCGCCGACACCGTGGTCGGCCGACCGGTCGCCCGAAGCGAGCTCGACGCGGTGGTCGCCTGTCTGGCGCAGGGGCGGCGGCTGTCGAGCCTCGAGGAGCGGAGCGGTCCCGCCGGCACGGCGTCGGTGCGGTTCGCGGGGCTGAAGGTGCTGGTCGCCGACGACGCCGAAGTGAATCGCGAGGTCGCGGCGGCGGCGCTCGGGCGCTTCGGCATCGCCCCGAGCTTCGTCGTCGACGGGCGCGAGGCGGTCGACGCGGTGATGCGCGAGCGCTTCGATCTGGTGCTGATGGACGGCTCGATGCCGGTGCTCGACGGCTTCGACGCGACCCGCGAGATCCGCGCCCGGGAGGCGACGGAGGGGCGCGAGCGGACGCCGATCGTGGCGCTCACCGCCCACGTCGTCGGCACCGCCGCCGACGCGTGGCGGGCGGCCGGCATGGACGACGTGCTGCACAAGCCGTTCACCCTGGCGCAGCTCGAGGCGGCGCTCAGGGCGCATGCGCTGCATCTCGTCGAAAGTTTCGAGGCCGCACCGGTCGAGGCGACGACGCCCGAGGTGCCCGAAGAAGAAGAGACGCCGGTGCTCGATCAGACCGTGCTCGCCGATCTCGCCGCGATGGCGGGCGGGGCGACGGCGGTGGTCGACCGCGTCACCCGGCTCTACGAGACGCAGTCGGCGGAGAAGTTGCGCGATCTGCACGCGGCGGCGCGCTCCGGCGATCTCGCGCAGCTGGCGGCGGCGGCACATGCCTTGAAGTCGATGAGCTTCAACGTCGGGGCGCGGCGGGTCGCCGAGCGGGCGGCCGGGCTCGAGCATGCCGCAAGGGTGGAGGCGCGGCCGGTCGCGGCCGGCGAGGTCGACCGGCTCGGCGAGGATCTCTCGGCGGCGCTGGCGGCGATCGCGGCGCGCGGGCCGGTAGCCTGAGCCCGTCGTCGCCTGGAAAATCGACCGTCTTGCGGCTATGTCGGAGCGGGTGCCGCAGTGCCCGAGGAGACATGCGCCATGACGTCCCCGAGCGGATCGACCGTCGACGAAGCGGAAGCCTTTCTCGCCGCCCATCCGGAGATCGTCGCCTTCGATCTGGTGCTGGTCGACGCCAACGGCATCGCGCGCGGCAAGATCGTGCGGCGGCACGAACTGGTCGCGATCTACCGGGAGGGGCGGCATCTGCCCGGCTCGATCCTCGGCCTCGACGTCTTCGGCGAGGACGTCGAGGAGACCGGGCTGGTGTGGTCGGACGGCGACGCCGATCGCCGCGCCTGGCCGGTGCCGGGGTCGCTGAAGCCGCAGCCGTGGACGAACCCGCCGCGTGGTGAAGTCCAGCTGACGCTCTTCGAACTCGACGGCACGCCGATGCCGGCCGATCCGCGCCATGCGCTCGCCGCGCAGGTGGCGGCGGCGGAGCGGGCCGGCTTCACCCCGGTCGCCGCCTTCGAGATCGAATTCTACCTGCTCGACCGCGCCGAGGGGGCGGCGCGCGACAGCGGGCCGTTGCCGCTGACCGGCGAACGGCCGCGGACCACGCAGGTCTACGGCCTCGACGCGCTCGATCGGTTGGAGCCCTTCACCGCCGCGGTGTGGCGGGGGGCGGAGGCGACCGGCCTGCCGCTCGAGACGCTGATCTCGGAATACGCGCCGGGGCAGTACGAGTTCACTCTGCATCACCGCGCCGACGCGCTCGTCGCCGCCGACGATCTCGCTCGCGCCAAGCGGATGCTGCGGGCGATCGCGGCGCGGCACGGGCTGACCGCCTCTTTCATGGCCAAGCCGTTCGCCGATCGCGCCGGTTCGGGCATGCATTGCCACGCCTCGCTCGCCGACGCGGCCGGCGCCAACCGCTTCGCCGACGTCGTCGAGGGCGAGATCTCGCCGCTGCTGCGCCACGCCGTCGGCGGGCTGCTCGAAACGGTCGCCGACTCGATGCTGGTGTTCGCGCCGCATCTCAATTCCTGGCGCCGTTTCGCCGCCGAGAGCTACGCTCCGACCGGGACGACCTGGGGCGTCAACAACCGATCGGTGACGGTGCGGGTGCCGGCGGGGGCGGGGCGGACGCGGCATCTCGAACAACGCATGGCCGGGATCGACGCCAACCCGCATCTGGTGGCGGCGGTGACGCTCGCCGGCATGCTGAAGGGCATCGCCGAGGCGACCGATCCGGGCGCTCCGGTCACCGGCAACGGCTATGCCGGCGCGCGGGGGGCGACGCTTCCGGAGGATTGGCGCGGCGCGATCGAGCGGGCGGCGAGCTCGGATTTTCTCGCGTCGGCGCTCGGGACGCGGATGCGCGACGTGCTGGTGGCGCTGAAGCGGGCGGAGTGGCGCCGCTTCGCCGCCGAGATCACCCCGCTCGAACGCCTCGCCTACGGCGAAACCGTGTGAGCCGATCGCCCGTCGCCCGAGCCGGCCGTCGCGGACAGGGCGCGGACGCCGTCACCGAGCGGCGCGTTGGGATTTCGGCGAAACCAGGAACGAGCGGGCGACGAATCGCGAGATCGGCGATGTTCGCGTCGGGTTCTCTCGAGATGTCGCGACGACGGGCGGCCGACCGGCGACATCTGGGGGAAGGCGGAACGATCGCGCTCGCCGTGTCGCGGTGAGTGGAAAGGTCCACGTCTCGAAACGAAACGCCGAGGCGCATCCTCGCGTCCGTCGTCGCCCCGGCGTCCGCCGTCGCGGGAGACCGGTCTTCAGATCCGGCCGAAAGCGGGAACCGAACGGCGACGAATCGCCGACGGCGGCGTGTTCCGATCCCGTTCGCACAGGATGTCGGGGGTGTGCATCGGCAGTGCCACGAGATCTCGCCGGGGCGCCGTCGCCGGAGCGGTCGGCGCGCGCCCGCCGTGTTCATCGGATCGTGCCGTCACGGGACGCGAGGGTGTGGTCGTGCCCGGTGCGCGTTGGAGGATCGAGCCCACGGGGGACCCTCGAGAAATCCCTACCGAGGCGAGTGGATTTCGGTGAGCCGGCGTCAGGAACCGGAGGGAAGGGCGAACGGAGCGGCGACGAATCGCCGCCGCGCCGATGTTCTCCTCGTGTTCTTCCTCGATGTGGTGGTGCGACGAGCGCGAGCCACGAGATCCGGGTGAGGCGGGGTCGGCGCGCGGCGATCACGGCGTCCGCGTCTTCACCGGTTCGTCTCGATGCGGGACGGGATCACGGTTTGCCGCCGACCGAGGTCAGGCGGGTGCGGACCGGTCCGATCAGGGTGCCGACGCTCGCCTCGATCGGCAGCCACAGATCGTGACCCTCGAGGCGGGCGAAGCGGATCTCGATGTCGCGGTTCTCCGCCATGAAGCGGACCGAGCGATGGCCGGCGCGGTGGCCGGCGATCGGCACCCAGCGGGCGGCGCAGACGACGGTCGGGCCGCGCAGGCCGGCGGGGGCGCTCTCAGAGGTCGATTTCGACGACAGGGCGACGTCCCAGCGGCTCCAACCGTCGAAGATCCGCAGGGTGCGGTCGCAGACGGCGGCGGGCGGGGTCGAGCCGGGCAGCAGGCCGGCGGAAAGCGGATCGGTGACGCCGCGCCGGTGCTCCGGCCCGACCGGGACGATGTCCTCGCCGGTCTTGGCGGGCGGGTCGACCGTGAGACGGGAGACGGTGCCGCCGGACAGCGTCATGTCGACGTCGAAGGGGGTGTCGCCGTTGCGCTCGATCAGGCGATAGGCGCGTGGATGCGGACGGCCGCCGACCAGACGGCCGGAGGTCGCCAACGTGCCGCTCGCCGAGGAGAAGATGCCGGCGAGGCCGACGGTGTGCCAGGCGACGTCGAAACCGTAGCGGCCGCCACGATCGTCGAAGCGGACGTCGGCGTCGGCGAGCGGCAGTCCGGCGAGGGAGAGACCGTAGACGAGCTTCGTCGGCGGGGTCGCTTCGGCGCCGAATGCCGCGACCGGCACGGCGAGAGGGGCGGCGAGGGCGGCGGCGAGCGCAAGGCGAATGACCAGCATCGAATTCTCCGGGACCATCCGTCTCGATCTCGCCGAGCATGACGGCGATTTTTCGACCGGGCCGCCGTCGGGGCGCGGAACCGCGGCGAACCGCCACCTCGAGACTTGACGCTCTCTTTCCCGAACACTATAGGAGAGCGACTTTTTCCGACACCTCGTGAGACGTGGAACCCGGCTCCCCCTCGGAACCGGCCTCTTAAAGGATGTGACATCATGGCTCGTCGCTGCGAACTGACCGGCAAGGCCGTCCTGACCGGCAACAACGTCAGCCACGCCAACAACAGGACCCGTCGGCGGTTCCTGCCCAACCTCGTGTCCGTGACGCTGATCTCGGACGCGCTCGGGCAGAACGTGCGCCTGCGCATCTCGGCTTCGGCCCTGCGCTCGGTCGAGCATCGCGGCGGCATCGACGCGTTCCTGGCGAAGGCCTCCGACCTCGAACTCTCCCCGCGCGCGCGGCTCCTGAAGCGTCAGATCGCTCAGGCGCAGGTCGCCAAGGCGGCCGCGTGATCGAGCGGTCCGCGCCGGTCTCCGCGACCGAAGGCGCCGTCCCCGGGTCGACCCCGGCGGGCGGCGTTCCGCGTTCGGCTTGGGTGACCGCGATCGCCGCGATGGTGGCGGTGGTGGTGTCGTCGAACGTCGCCGTCCAGTATCCGGTCGCGGCGAAGATCGGCTCGCTCGATCTCGCCGACCTGCTCACCTGGGGCGCCTTCACCTATCCGGCCGCCTTCCTGGTCACCGACCTGACCAACCGGCGCTTCGGCGTCTCGGTGGCGCGGCGGGTGATCCTGATCGGCTTCCTGATGGCGGTGGTGCTGTCGGTGGCGCTGGCCACCCCGCGCATCGCGATCGCCTCGGCCTCCGCCTTCCTGGTCGGACAGCTGCTCGACGTCACCGTGTTCGACCGGCTGCGCCGCTCGGGCTGGTGGAAGGCGCCGTTCGTCGGCTCGCTGCTCGGCTCGGCGACCGACACCACGGTGTTCTTCACCCTCGCCTTCGCCGGCTTCGTCGCGCCGCTGCTCGGTGCCGCCGATTCGTTCTCGCAGGAGAACGCGATCCTGCTCGGCACCGCCGGGGTGGAGACGGCGCGCTGGGTGAGCTGGGCGCTCGCCGACTTCTCGGTGAAGCTGATGTTCGCCGCGCTGTTCCTGGTGCCTTATCGGATGCTGATGAACATCCTGTGGCCGATCCCGACGCGCCTGCCGGCCGCCGCCTGAGATCGACGCGAGTTCGCGACGACGAAGAAAGAAAGCCCCGGAGCGATCCGGGGCTTTTCGCGTTGCGGGGATCCGACGTCGCGGCGCGCGCGGCGCTCACGCGTGCGCGGGAATCGAGCCGGTCGTCTCGGGGGGCGTGGTCTGGGTGGCGGCGGTGGTCTCGCCCTTGATCCGGAAGGCGTGGGCATAGACCTGGAGCAGGCCGAAGGGGGTTCCCACCACCACCTTGTAGGGGATCATCATGCGGGCGTCGCCGACCGGCACGAACCAGATCGAGAATTCGAGGTTGCGCTCGAACCGCTCCTCTTCCGGCGACAGCGGGCGATAGCCTGCGATCGGCCGATAGGCCACTGCGCAGACCAGCGCCGGGCCGGCGTAGCCGCCGCGCTTGCCCTGCACCTCCATGCGGGTGCCGTAGGTCATGCGCAGGTCGTAGCGGACGCGGCCGTCGAAGACGCGGGCGGTGCGGTCGCAGTTGGCCTTGTCCATCGGATCCTGGCCGGCGGCGAGCGGCACCACGAAGGCGCCGAGCGGATCGATCACGCCCTTCTTGTGCTCGGCGAGCAGCGGCACGCGGCGGTCCCAGCCGGGATAATGGAGCTCGGTCGCCTCGACCGACTTCACGTTGGTGCCGGCGAAGCTCATGTCGACGTGGTTCGGTTCGGCGCCGCCGTCGATCTTGAGGTCGTAGTCCTTGGAGGTCAGCGTCCGCGCCGCGGCATGGCCGCTGGCGGTGGCGGTGGCCTGGCGATTGGCGACGATCTGGGCGAGGCCCTTGACCTGGGCGGCGACGTCGGCACGCCAGTCGCCGGTCTCGGTGGTGGAGAAGGTGAGGTCGCCGGCGCCGACCGGGAAGCCGGCGAGGGTGGCGGCGTAGGTCGCCTCGACGGTGGTGCCGGCGGCGGCCGGCGCGGCGACGGCGAAGATCAGCGCGATACTCGCGATCGCCGTCCCGGCGAGGCACTCACGACGGGCAAACATGGCCACGATTCCTCCGTTTCCCGTCCCGGGAAGCTCTCGGGCAGACCTTTCGCACGTCCGGCGAAGGGGTGCGCTCCGCCCATTTGTGGACGGGTAACCTTATCGAAAGGTTAATCCATACCGCTTTTCGCAGCGTCGTCGAGGAGGCGGAAACGCAGCAACAGGGTCCGCTGCAGCCAGAAGAAATTGTCGTCGGAGATCAGCGTCACGATGGTGCCGCCGTCGGGGGCGCGGTCGACGGCGAGGCCTTCCATGTTGTCGATCTCGTCGCCGCGTTCGTCGTCGAAGACGACGGTCGGGTGGACGACGCGGCCGCCGGCGACGTCCGCCGCGGCGACCCGGACGAGGCGGGCGCGGACGCCGCCGAAGAGCGAAAAACGGCGCTGCAGCACCAGCATGTCGCCGGAAGGCAGGAAGGCGGCGTCGGTGACGGCGAAGTCGTCGGTGGTGGCGAGGCGGAAGCGGCGCACGCCACCGGCCTCGAAGATCCAGCCCGGGTTCGCCTCGCCGCTCGGCGCGGTTTCGGCGATCGCCACGAGGCGGCCGTCGGGGGCGTCGGCGAGGGCCTCGAGCCCTTCGTTGGCGGGGAGCGCGCGGACGTCGTCGGGCACCTCGAACGGCCGGCCGGGTGCGGCGAGGAGATCGCGCGGACGATCGGCGCGATAGGCGAGGACGCGATGCCGGTGCTCGAAGCCGACCCGGGCCTCGACGCCGCCGGCGAGTTCCCGGACCGTCACGCTCTCGGCGTCGCGCATGAACTTGCCGTGAAAGGGGCGGCGATGTTCGTCGAGGAGGGGGGCGATCATCGCGTCGGCGATCGCCCGGGGGCGGCCGTCGTCGTCGCCGTCGAGGCGGGCGACGAACCACGAACCCTCGTCGCCGATCGCCAAGAGCTCGCGACCCCGGTCGAAGCTCCGGAGGCCGGAGAGGCCGCCGAAGGCGCGGTCGCGGCTGGTGAGGACCAGCCCGCCGAGGAATTCGAGCCCGCCGAAGCGGCGGCGGTTCGGCTCGGAGGGGCGCAGCGCGATGATCGGGCGGGTCTCGACGACGAGGGGACGCGGAGCCGCGAAGGCCGCCTCGACCTCGCCGGTACCGGGACGCAGCGCCGGGATCAGCGCGACGATCGCGACGACGGCGAGGACGCCGAGGGCGAGGCGGTGCGATCTCATCGACCGCGTCGGGCTCCCCGCCGCGCCGGCGCCGGCTCGTCGCGGGCGTTTTCGTCGAAGAGCGAGGCGAGTTGGTCGGTCATGGCCCCCGCCAGTTCCTCCGCGTCGACGATGGTCACCGCGCGGCGATAGTAGCGGGTGACGTCGTGGCCGATGCCGATGGCGATCAGTTCCACCGGCGAGCGCGTCTCGATCTCCTCGATGACGCGGCGCAGGTGGCGCTCCAGATAGTTGCCCGGGTTGACCGACAAGGTCGAGTCGTCGACCGGGGCACCATCGGAGATCATCATCAGAATACGGCGGCTCTCGGGGCGGCCGAGCAGGCGCTCGTGCGCCCAGGTCAGCGCCTCGCCATCGATGTTCTCCTTGAGCAGGCCCTCGCGCATCATCAGGCCGAGGTTGCGGCGCGAGCGCCGCCACGGCGCGTCGGCCGCCTTGTAGACGATGTGGCGCAGGTCGTTGAGCCGACCCGGAACGGGCGGCTTGCCCGACTGCAGCCACGCCTCGCGCGACTGGCCGCCCTTCCACGCCTTGGTGGTGAAGCCGAGGATCTCGACCTTGACGCCGCAGCGTTCGAGGGTGCGGGCGAGGATGTCGACGCAGGTCGCCGCGACGGTGATCGGGCGGCCGCGCATCGAGCCGGAATTGTCGATCAGCAGGGTGACGATGGTGTCGCGGAAGTCGACGTCGCGCTCGCGCTTGAACGACAGCGGCGCCATCGGGTCGATGACGACGCGGACGAGGCGCGCGGTGTCGAGCACGCCCTCCTCGAGGTCGAACATCCAGGAGCGGTTCTGCTGCGCCATCAACTTGCGCTGCAGCCGGTTGGCGAGGCGGGCGACGGCGCCCTGCAGGGGGGCGAGCTGCTTGTCGAGATAGGCGCGCAGGCGATCGAGCTCGGGGCCCTCGCAGAGGTCCTCGGCGTGGATCACCTCGTCGAACTTGGTGGTGAAGACCTTGTAGTCGTCGACCGGCGGGCGGTTGGAGAGCGGGTGATCGGGGCGACGGGCCTCGGAGGCGGCGTCGGTCTCGGTGCCCTCGTCGTCGGTCGCCTCGTCGGCGTAGCCGTCGGTCGCCTCGGCGTCGCCCTCTTCCTCGTCCTCGCCGGCGCTCTCGGAAGCGGAGGCCTCGGAGCGGTCGGAGCCGTCCTGCTCTTCGGGCTCGCCGGCCTGTTCCTCGCCGGCGCCGTCTTCCTCGTTGGCGCCGTCCTGGTCGTCGCTCTCCTCCGGCTCGTCGCCGAGGTCCTCGGCCATCTCGAGGGCGGAGAGGATTTCGCGGACGACGTGGGCGAAGGCCTTCTGGTCCTCGGCGGTGCCCTCCAGCCGATCGAGGGCGGCCATCGCCTTCTCCTCGATCTGCGGGCGCCACAGGTCGACCATCTTGGCGGCGGACGGCGGCGGCGCCTCACCGGTCAGGCGCTCGCGCACCAGCAGGGCGAGGGCGTCGGGAAGCGGTGCGTCGGCGACGTCGGAGACCTGGGAGGCGTGGGCCTTGGCGTAACGGGCGTCGAGCATCGCGGCGATGTTGGCCTTGACGCCATCCAGACGTCGGGAGCCGACCGCCTCGCAGCGCGCCTGCTCGACCGCTTCCCACACCGCGCGGGCGTCGTGGCCCTCGGGCATGTACTGGCGATGGACGCCGGCGTCGTGGACGGCGAGGCGCAGCGCCATGGCGTCGGCCTGGCCGCGCAACACGCACGCCTCCTCGCGGGAGAGCTTGCGGGTCGGCTCGGGCAGACGGGCGGTGTGGCCGGTCAGCACGGCGCGATCGGTGCCGTAGGCGACCTCGAGATCCGGCACGCGCGAGATCGCCTTCATACAGGCGGCGAGCGCCTGCTTGAAGGGTTCGTTGGGCGGCGGCGACTTGTCCTTGGGTGCCATCGACGGAGCGGCCTCCGTCTCAGCTGAAGACGACGTTGAGCGCGCTCTCCGGCAGATCCTTGCCGAAACACCGCTGGAAGAACTCGGCGACCTTCGGCCGCTCGGTCTCGTCGCACTTGTTGAGGAAGGTGACGCGCAGGGCGAAGCCGAGGTCGCCGAAGATCTCGGCGTTCTCCGCCCAGGTGATCACGGTGCGCGGGCTCATCACCGTGGAGAGCTCGCCGGCGACGAAGGCGTTGCGCGTCATGTCGGCGACGCGGACCATCTTGGAGACGGTGTCGCGGCCGTCGGCGGCGTCGCGATAGTGCTTCGCCTTGGACAGGACGATGCCGACTTCCTCGTCGTGCGGCAGATAGTTCAGCGTGGTGACGATCGACCAGCGGTCCATCTGGGCCTGATTGATCTGCTGGGTGCCGTGGTAGAGGCCGGAGGTGTCGCCGAGACCGATCGTGTTCGCCGTGGCGAACAGGCGGAAGGCCGGGTGCGGCTTGATCACCCGGTTCTGGTCGAGCAGGGTCAGGCGTCCGGAGCTCTCCAGCAC
>JAAYVT010000576.1 GCA_012517025.1 Phyllobacteriaceae bacterium
GCCCCCGGCCCGGTCGATCTCCTCCTGCCACGGCAGGCTCGATTGACTGCCGCGGCGCCCGCAGCACAGGGCGGCGGCGACGGTGGCGCGCCGCAACGCCGCCTCGAAACCGCGCCCCTCGGCGAGGCCGGCGGCGAGCACGCCGATCAGGCAGTCGCCGGCGGCCGTGGTGTCGACGGGGGTGACGGGAAGGGCGGCGACGCGGCAGGACCCTTCCGCCGTCGTCGCCTCGGCGCCGTCGCCGCCGAGCGAGCGCAGCACCCCGGTGCCGAGGGCGCGGGCGAGCGAGGCGGCGTCGGCCGAGCAGCCCAGACGCCCGGCGACCGTAGCGGCCTCGCTCTCGTTGACCACCAGCAGACCGCAGGCCGAAAGCGCGGCGGGATCGACCTCGGTCGCCGGCGCGAGATTGAGGATCGAGAAGGCTCCGCGCCGGCGGGCGCGCGCGACCATCGCCGCGACCTCGACGGCGGGAACCTCCATCTGCAACAGGACGTGGACGCCGGGGCGCAGATCGTCGTCGGCGAGCTGGTCGGCGCGGGCGAGCCCGTTGGCCCCGGCGGCGACGACGATCTGGTTGCGGCCGGCGTCGTCGACGATGATCGAGGCGCAGCCGGTCGCCGCGTCGACCGAGGCGACGCGTCGACCCCGGCTGCCGCGAGATGACCGAGGGCGATGTCGGCGAGGCCGTCGCGGCCGACCGCGCCGACCATCGCCACCGCCGCGCCGGCACGCGCCGCCGCCACCGCCTGATTGGCGCCCTTGCCGCCCGGCTCGACACGCAGGTTGCGCGCCGACAGGGTTTCGCCGGGGTTCGGCGGGCGTTCCATCTCGAAGATGAAGTCGGCGTTCAGCGATCCGAAGGTGACGATCACGACGGCCTCCCGACGGGGCCACCTCGGGGAGGTGGTCGGAACGATGTAAGCGATTACATTCATGCCGACGAACGCCCCTCCTGTCAATCGTCGCGGACTCGATCGCGACGGGCGTTTCGCCGCACCGGGGTGCGGCGGCGATCGGCGGCTCCGTCCTCGCCGGGTCGACGCGACGATTGACCGAAGCGCTGCGCTGCCCCAAGGATGCGAGCCATGGTGTCGCCAGAGCCGCGATCTTTCCCCGTTCCCTTCCTCGCCCGCCGGCCGTCGGACGCGGCGCCCGGCGCGACGCCCGACCGGCGAGGCGACCGCCGATGAGCGCCGCCGATGAGGAGCCGCGGCGGGGGATCGTCCGCCGGACGCGCGAGGGCACCGGCCGCGCCAAGCTGGCGGAAGTGGCGCGCCGTGCCGGCGTCTCGACCGCCACGGTGTCGCGGACCTTCAACGAGCCGGACAAGGTGTCGCAGGCGGTGCGCGAGAAGGTGCGGGAGGCCGCCCACGCGGTGAATTGGGTGCCGAACGCCGCCGCCCGCGCCCTAGCGTCGAGCCGCACCCACATCGCCGGGGCGATCATCCCGACCCTCGACAACGAGATCTTCGCCCGCCAGATCAGTGGTCTGCAGCAGGTCTTCTCCGAAAGCGGCTACGATCTGCTGATCGGCTGCTCGAACTACGACCCGGAGGAGGGGCTGCGCCAAGCGCGGGCGATGACGGCGCGTGGCGTCGAGGCGATCGCGCTGGTCGGCGAGACCCATCCGCCGGAGCTGTTCGAGATCATCGACGACCAGCACATCCCCTACGTGCTGACCTACACCTTTCACGCCGGCGCCACCCGGCCGCTGATCGGTTTCGACAACCGCGAGGCCTTCCGGCGGGTGACCCGACACCTTCTCGACCTCGGTCACCGTCGCTTCGCCGTCGTGCTGCAACCGATCGAGAACAACGACCGCGCCACCGCGCGCTTCGACGGCATCGTCGCGGCGCTCGGCGAGGCCGGGGTCGGGCTTGCCGACGACGAC
>JAAYVT010000577.1 GCA_012517025.1 Phyllobacteriaceae bacterium
CGCACGATAGTCCCTCCTCGCGCCGGGGCGACACCAGAATATGAATACGTATTGAAATTCTAATTATGAAGAGGGTGCGCGGTCGCATGCGACACCGCGGAGAGGGCCTGCGACATCATGTGCGCGGGGGGCGGGCGCGGGGCCGGGAGAGAGGCGAAACGGGCCTTTCTTTCAGCCGTCGGCGCTGCTAATCACGGCGCCATGACGACATCGCTCGACCACATCCGCAACTTTTCGATCATCGCCCACATCGACCACGGCAAGTCGACGTTGGCGGACCGGCTGATTCAGGCGACCGGCGGGCTCGAGAGCCGCGAGATGGTCGAGCAGGTGCTCGACAGCATGGAGATCGAGCGCGAGCGCGGCATCACCATCAAGGCGCAGACCGTGCGCCTCGAGTACAAGGCGCAGGACGGCTCCACCTACGTCCTGAACCTGATGGACACGCCCGGGCACGTCGACTTCGCCTACGAGGTCTCCCGCTCGCTCGCCGCCTGCGAGGGCTCGCTGCTGGTGGTCGACGCCTCCCAAGGCGTGGAAGCGCAGACGCTCGCCAACGTCTATCACGCCCTCGACGCCCACCACGAGATCGTGCCGATCCTCAACAAGGTCGATCTGCCGGCCGCCGACACCGATCGGGTCAAGGAGCAGATCGAGGACGTGATCGGCATCGACGCGTCGCAGGCGGTACCGATCTCGGCCAAGACCGGGCTCGGCATTCCCGACGTGCTGGAGGCGATCGTCAAGCGCTTGCCGCCGCCGAAGGGCGACGCCGCCGCGCCCTTGAAGGCGATGCTGGTCGACAGCTGGTACGACACCTATCTCGGCGTCGTGGTGCTGGTGCGCATCGTCGACGGGATCATGCGCAAGGGTCAGAAGATCCGCATGATGGAGGCGGGCGCGACCTACGAGGTCGAGCGCATGGGCGTGTTCACGCCCAAGATGAAGGACATGGCCGAGCTCGGCCCCGGCGAGGTCGGTTACATCACCGCTTCGATCAAGGAAGTGGCCGACACCCGGGTCGGCGACACCATCACCGACGAGCGCAAACCCTGTGCCGAGGCGCTGCCGGGCTTCCAGCCGGCGCAGCCGGTGGTGTTCTGCGGCCTGTTTCCGGTCGACGCCGCCGACTTCGAGGATCTGCGCGCCGCCGTCGGCAAGCTGCGCCTCAACGACGCCTCCTTCACCTACGAGATGGAGACCTCCGCCGCGCTCGGCTTCGGCTTCCGCTGCGGCTTCCTCGGGCTCCTGCACCTCGAGATCATCCAAGAGCGGCTGGAGCGTGAGTTCAATCTCGACCTGATCGCGACCGCGCCCTCGGTGGTCTACAAGGTCAAGCTCACCGACGGGGAGCTGCTCGAGCTGCACAATCCGGTCGACATGCCGGAAGTGACGCGCATCGACGAGATCGAGGAGCCGTGGATCCGCGCCACCATCATGACGCCGGACGAATATCTCGGATCGGTGCTGAAGCTGTGCCAGGACAAGCGCGGCATCCAGGCCGATCTCTCCTACGCCGGTTCCCGCGCGATGGTGATCTACGATCTGCCGCTCAACGAGGTGGTGTTCGACTTCTACGACCGGCTGAAGTCGGTGTCGAAGGGCTACGCCTCGTTCGACTATCAGATCACCGACTATCGCGCCTCCGACTTGGTGCGCATGCAGATCCTGGTCAACGGCGAGGCGGTCGACGCGCTGTCGATGCTGGTGCACAAGACCCGCGCCGAGGGGCGTGGCCGCGCCATCTGCGAGAAGCTCAAGGACGTGATCCCGCCGCACATGTTCCAGATCCCGGTGCAGGCGGCGATCGGCGGCAAGATCATCGCCCGTGAGACCATCCGGGCGCTGCGCAAGGACGTCACCGCCAAGTGCTACGGCGGCGACGCCACCCGCAAGCGCAAGCTCCTCGACAAGCAGAAAGAGGGCAAGAAGCGGATGCGGCAGTTCGGCAAGGTCGAGATCCCGCAGGAAGCCTTCATCCAGGTCCTCAAGGTCGAGAGCTGAGCGGCGCGCCCGGCACGTCGCCCCGAAGGTGACTAATCTTCGGCCTCGATGCACACGTCGTACGCGAGCGTCGAAGTGACGCCGGCGCCGTAGAAGCCGCCCTCGATCGGCATGGTGGCGAGCTGGTCCGGGCCGGCGCCGATCGCGACGTGACCGTCGGTGACCGGCAGACCGTGGGTCGGATCGTAGCCGCGCCAGCCGAGACCGGGCAGGAACACTTCCGGCCAAGCGTGGAGGTGACGCAGGCCGTCGGCGGTTTCGGCGCGGGCCTGATAGCCGCTGACGAAACGGGCGGCCAACCCCTGTGATCGCGCCGCCGCCATGAACAGCACGGTGACGTCGCGACAGGCGCCGGAGCCGCGCGCCAGCGTCTCCGCCGGGGTCTGAGCGTAGCCGGAACCGCGGATGTGGCGGTCGGTGCGTTCGAACAAGGTGTGGTTCAGCCGTTCCAGGAAGGCCACCGGCTCGCCGTCGCTCGCCTCGGCGAGGTCGGCGGCGAAGGCGCGGACGGCGTCGTCGAGGTCGGGTTCGTCGCGATAGGTGGCGAAGTCCTCGGCCACCACGCAGGTCCACGGCAGTCGCGGCAGGGCCGAGGGCGGCGTCGTCGGCGTCGGGTGGGTCTCGACGGTGAAGCGGCTGTCGACGACGAACCGCTCGGTCTCGCCGTCGAAATCGAGCGCGAGGACGCGATTTCCGTGGAGATCGGTGGTTTCGGTCCGGCCGCACGGGGTCGGATCGACCGCCACGGTCTCCTCGAGCACGTCGACGCCGACGCCGCGCGGCGAGAGGCGCAGACGATGCGGCGCCAACCGCACCGGGGCGGAATAGTCGTAGATCGTCCGGTGACGAACATGAATGTGCATCGCGGCCCTCGTTCGGAGCCCCGAGGCGGCGATCCGGCATGTCCGCCGCAGCCTCGGGGCGGTGTCTCCCCGGCCGGCAAAATGCAAGTTGCGAGCCAAGCGACCCCGTCCCCGGAGGCGCCTCGGCGCCGTCGCGTCAGAGGCGCAGGCCGGGCGCCTCCTGACCGGTACGGGCGACGTATTCCTTGTAGCCGCCGCCGTAGGCGTGGACGCCCTCGGGGGTGAGTTCCAGCACCCGGTTCGACAGCTCCGCCAGGAAGTGGCGATCGTGGCTGACGAACAGCATGGCGCCCTCGTATTCGGCGAGCGCCGTGATCAGCATCTCCTTGGTGGCGAGATCGAGGTGGTTGGTCGGCTCGTCGAGCACCAGGAAGTTCGGCGGATCGAACAACATCGCCGCCATGACGAGGCGGGCCTTCTCGCCGCCGGAGAGCACCCGGCAGCGCTTCTCGACGTCGTCGCCGGAGAAGCCGAAGGCGCCGCACAGCGCCCGGAGCGAGCCCTGACCGGCCTGCGGGAACTGCGCTTCCAGCCATTGGAAGACGCTCGCCTCGCCGTCGAGCAGATCCATCGCGTGCTGGGCGAAATAGCCCATCTTGACGCTGGCGCCGATCTTGACCGTGCCGCCGTCGGGCTCGGTGCTGCCGGCGACGAGCTTCAGCAGCGTCGACTTGCCGGCGCCGTTGACGCCCATCACGCACCAGCGCTCGCGGCGGCGGACCTGGAAGTCGAAGCCGTCGTAGATCACCTTGTCGCCATAGCGCTTGCCGACACCGGCGAGGGTGGCGACGTCTTCGCCGCAACGCGGCGCCGGGGGGAAGTCGAACTGGACCGTCTGGCGGCGGCGCGGCGGCTCGACCCGGTCGATCTTGTCGAGTTTCTTGACTCGGCTCTGGACCTGGGCGGCGTGCGAGGCGCGGGCCTTGAAGCGCTCGATGAAGGCGATCTCCTTGGCGAGCATCGCCTGCTGGCGCTCGAAACGGGCCTGCTGCTGCTTCTCGGCGAGCGCGCGCTGCGCCTCGTAGAACTCGTAGTCGCCGGAATAGGAGGTGAGCTGGCCCTCGTCGATCTCGACGATGCGATCGACGATGCGGTTCATGAAGGCGCGATCGTGCGAGGTCATCAAGAGCGCGCCGTCGTAGCCTTTCAGGAACTGCTCGAGCCAGATCAGGCTTTCGAGATCGAGATGGTTGGAGGGCTCGTCGAGCAGCATCGCGTCGGGGCGCATCAAGAGAATACGGGCGAGCGCCACCCGCATCTTCCAGCCGCCGGAGAGGCGGCCGACGTCGCCGTCCATCATCTCGGGGGTGAAGGACAAGCCGGCGAGCACCTCGCGGGCGCGGCCTTCTAGCGAATAGCCGTCGAGCTCCTCAAAACGGTGCTGGACCTCGCCGTAGGCCTCGATGATCGCGTCCATGTCGTCGGTGCGGTCCGGATCGGCCATGGCGTGCTCGAGCGCGTGCAGCTCGGCGGCGATCTCGCTGACCGGACCGGCGCCGTTCATCACCTCGGCGACCGCCGAGCGGCCCGACATCTCGCCGACGTCCTGATCGAAATAACCGATGGTGACGCCGCGATCGACCAGGATCTGGCCCTCGTCGGGGACGTCGCGGCCGGTGATCAGGCGGAACAGCGTCGACTTGCCGGCGCCGTTGGGGCCGACGAGGCCGACCTTCTCGCCGCGCAGCAGGACGGCGGAGGCTTCGACGAAGAGGAGCTGGTGGCTGTTCTGCTTGGAGATCTGGTCGATACGGATCATGGGCTCGGTGTCGGACGAGGGAGGGGAAGGGCGCGCGGGCCCGTCTGTCGCACGGCGCGCGGCGGCGCGGCAAGGGGGTGGAGGCGGGACGGCGGGGGTGACGCGGGCGGGAGGGTCGTGCTATGCGAGGCGCCCGCATTCGTCTCGGATGCCCTGCGCGCCTCGTTCGTCGTCGCCGCGCGACCCCTCTTTCCTCGCGTTTCCGTCCGTCCGCGCGCCCTCGCGGGCGACGCGTCGCTTCCTTCGAAAGACGAGCCACCCATGTCCCGGAAATCCCCTTCGCCGGCCCGGCGCCCGACGCTCGGCCTCGACTTCGGCACCACCAATTCGGTCGCGGCCTTCGCCGATCCGACCCGGCCGGGTGCGGTGGTGCCGGTGACGTTTCCGGACGGGGCGACCACCCATTCCGTGTTCCGCTCGGCGCTCGACTTCTGGACCGAGGGGATGCGCGAGGGCCGGCGCACGCTGGTGGAGGCCGGACCCTGTGCGATCGCGCATTTCGTCGAGAGCCCGGAGGGCTCGCGCTTCCTGCAGTCGTTCAAGACCTTCGCGGCGAGCGGGTCGTTCCGCACCACCAACGTGCACGGCCGCTCGTTCAAGTTCGAAGATCTGCTCGCCACCTTCCTCGAGCGCTTCGCCGCCCATGCCGACCCCGAGGTTTCGCCGCTGCCGCGCCGGCTGATGTGCGGACGGCCGGTGACCTGGGCGGGGGCGGCACCGGATCCCCGCCTCGCCGAGACGCGGTACGACGCCGCTTTCGCGGCGTCCGGGTTCGACGAGGTGCATTACGTCCACGAGCCGGTCGCCGCCGCGTTCTGGTTCGCGCGCGGGCTGAAGAAGGACGCCACCGTGTTGGTCGCCGACTTCGGCGGCGGCACCTCCGACTTCTCGGTGGTGCGCTTCACCGTCGGGGCGGACGGGGTGCATGCCCATCCGCTCGCCCAGACCGGCGTCGGGGTGGCCGGCGACGGGTTCGACTACCGCATCATCGATCGGGTGATCTCGCCGCATCTCGGCAAGAACAGCCGCTACAAGAGCTTCGGCAAGTGGCTCGACGTGCCCCTGCATTATTTCGCCGACTTCGCCCGCTGGAACCGGCTCGCCATCATGAAGACCGGCGAGACCCTGCGCGAGCTCGGCCGGCTCGCGGCCGCGGCCGAGGATCCGACCGGGCTCGAGCGATTGATCGAGGTGATCGAGGAGGATCTCGGCTATCCGCTCTATCGGGCGGTCTCCGAGGTCAAGACGGCGCTGAGTTCGGCGGAGGAGGCGAGGCTCGTCTTCCGCCACCACGACATCGTCATCGAGGAGACGGTGCGCCGCGCCGACTTCGAAACCTGGATCGCCGACGATCTGGAGAAGATCCAGGTGGCGTTCGAACAG
>JAAYVT010000578.1 GCA_012517025.1 Phyllobacteriaceae bacterium
CGCGCGATCGGCTCGACGCCGAGATCCAGCGCATTCTCGACACCGGCGTCGAGGTGCGGCTCTCCACCCGGGTCGGCACCGACGTGACGATCGAGGCGCTGGAAGCCGAGTTCGACGCGATCTTCTGGGCGCTCGGCGCGCAGAAGGGGCGGCCGCTGCCGGTTCCGGGCAACGATGCCGAGGGCTGCATCACCGGCATCGAGTTCCTCGACGCCTTCAACCAGGGTTGGGTGTTCTCGACCGCGCCGCGCGTCGTCGTGGTCGGCGGCGGCGACACCTCGATCGACGTCGCCTCGGTCGCCCGCCGTCTCGGCCACATCACCCGCGCGGCCGACAAGGACCGCGCCGGCTCCGAGGCGATGGGCTTCGCCGCCCACGACGTCGCCGGCGCCATGGCCCGCGAAGGGGTGAAGGCGACGCTGACCTCGCTGTTCCCGATGCATCAGATGACGGCGGCCGAGCGCGAGCGCGAGGACGCGCTGCGCGAAGGCGTCGAGATCCGCGACGGGGTGATGCCGCTCGAGGTGCTGTCGGAGAACGGCAAGGTCACGGGGCTCCGGATGTGCGCCTGCACCATGAAGGGCATGGTGCCGATGCCGACCGAAGGCACCGAATTCGTCATCGAGTGCGACCTGATCGTCTCGGCGATCGGCCAGATGGGCGATCTCGCCGACGGGCTTTCCCGTCTCGACGGCGGTCGTGGCTTCATCGGCGTCGACGGCGTCTATCGGGTGAAGGGGACGGAGAAGCACTTCGCCGGCGGCGACATCGTCAAGCCGCATCTCCTCACCACCGCGATCGGCCACGGCCGCATCGCCTCGGAGGTGATCGACGGCTTCCTCTCCGACGACATGCCGGAGAAGCGGCCGAAGGTCGACGTGCACCATTTCCGCCTGCTCGAGGAGTTGCAGCAGCGGCACATGGAGCCGGAGGCCTACGACCATCTCCAGGCGCGCGGCACCGACGACGCCGATTACGCCGTCCACAACTGGGACGATCGTTCGGCCTCGCAGGTCGTGCCGCACGACGATCTCTTCAAGGGCCACTTCGCCTACGATCCGCGCGAGCGGCGTGCGGAGATCCACGTCGAGGCGGAAGGCGTCATCGGCAACTTCGAGGAGCGCATCAAGGGCCTCACCGAGGCGCAGGCGCAGCACGAGGGCAAGCGCTGCATGAGCTGCGGCCTCTGCTTCGAATGCGACAACTGCGTCATCTACTGCCCGCAGACGGCGGTGTCGCGGGTGCCGAAGAAGGAGCGGGCGATCGGTCGCTACGTCGAGACCGACTACAAGAAGTGCGTCGGTTGCCACATCTGCAAGGACGTCTGCCCGACCGGCTTCATCCAGATGGGCCTCGGAGAATGACGATGCGGAACTGCGCGTCCCTCGCCGGGATCCTGCTCTTCCTCGTCACCCTCGCTCTCGGCGCCGTCGTCGGCGCCGCGACGGGGTGGGCGATCGAGAGCTCGGTGCCGAAGCCGGCGATCCCGCAGGCGGCTGGGCAGTGTCTCGCCCCGCCCGACGTGATGCGCCGCTTCCACATGGTGATGTTGAAGCACACCCGCGACGTCACCGTGCGCGAGGGCGACCGCCAGACCGCGAAGGGGCTCTCGGCCTGCGTGACCTGTCACGCCGTCAAGGACGCGTCGGGGGCCGTCGTCTCGATCTCCTCGCCGCGGCACTTCTGCCGCGCCTGCCACGACTACGCGGCGGTGAAGATCGATTGTTTCGAATGCCATGCCTCGCGCCCGTTGCCCGAGAAGAGCGCCGCGGTGCCCTCCGGCGCCGACGTCGCCGCGCTGAAGGCCTATGCCGAGGAGACCACGCGATGAGCGGATGCGGCACCTCATGCGGCGGATCCTGCGGCTGCGGATCGAAGCCCGAACCGGTCGACGCGAGCCGGCGCTCGTTCCTCGGCGCCGTCGGCGCGGTCGCGGTGACGACCCTCGCCCCCGGCGTCACCCTCACCAGTTTTTCGACCGAGGCCACCGCGAGCCCGGCCGATCCGAACAAGCGTTGGGGTCTGTTGATCGACGTCTCCAAATGCGTCGACGGCTGCACCGCCTGCGTCGACGCCTGCAAGACCGAGAACGGCTGGGAAGGCGACGCGGGAAACCAGCAGGAGAGCCAGTGGATCCGCAAGGTCACCCTGCGCGATCCGAAGACCGGCGTGACCAAGTCGGCGCCGGTGATGTGCCAGCACTGCGCCCATCCGCCGTGTGTCGACGTCTGCCCGACCGGCGCTTCGTTCAAGCGGGCCGACGGCATCGTTCTGGTCGACAAGCACCGCTGCATCGGCTGTCGCTATTGCATGATGGCCTGCCCCTACAAGGCGCGCTCCTTCGTCCACCACGAGCTCGAGGACCAGAAGCCGTGGGCGCCGCGTGGCATCGGCACGGTGGAGAGCTGCACGCTGTGCGTCCACCGCGTCGATCGCGGCGAGGCGCCGGCCTGCGTCCAGGCCTGCGCGTCGTCCGGCCGCGCCATCCTGTTCGGCGATCTCTCCGATCCGAAGTCGGAGATCTCGCAAGCCGTCGCCACCGTCGCGACCAAGCAGATCCGGGGCGACCTCGGCGTCGATCCCGGCGTGCGCTACCGCAATCTCTGAGGGGACGCCGATGGCTCACATCACCTATGTCGAATGTCGCGGCGGGCCGAAGTTCGGGGCGGCCTTCGCCGGCGTCCTCGGGCTCCTGGGGATCGGCGCGGCCTCGGCCCTCTACATGGAAACGTACGGCCACGCCGTCACCGGCATGAACAATTCGGTCGTGTGGGGCGTGCCGCACGTCTTCGCGATCTTCCTGATCCTCGCCGCCTCGGGGGTGCTCAACATCGCCTCGCTCGGCTCGGTGTTCGGCGAAATGCGCTACAAGCCGAAGGCGCGGCTCTCCTCGGTGCTGGCGATCACGCTGCTGGTCGGCGGCCTGTCGGTGCTGGTGCTCGACCTCGGCCGGCCGGACCGGCTGACCGTCGCCATGACCAACTACAATTTCCGCTCGA
>JAAYVT010000579.1 GCA_012517025.1 Phyllobacteriaceae bacterium
AGGCCGCGGCTTCTATTCGCCCTCGGACGCGACCAAGTGGGTGGCCTACGAGAGCGAACCGGCCCAGCTCCTCACCATCGGCCTCGGCGTCGGCCTCTTCGCCGGCGGTCTCGGCGTGATGCTCGGGGCGCCCGGCGTCTTCCTGGCCTTCGGCATCACCGCCGCCAGCCTGGTGTTCCTGCAGTTCGGCGTCGCGGTTCCGGTGTCCCATCACATCGCTCTGCCGGCGGCGATCGCGGCGGCGGCTTCGGGCAGCGTGATCTGGGGTGGGCTCGTCGGCGTCGCCTGCGCCTTCGTCGGCGAGTTCATGGCCCGCACCTTCCTGTGCCACGGCGACACTCACATCGATCCGCCCGCCGCCGCCATCACGGTGATGACGACGGTGGTCAACGCGGCCGCCGCCTTCGGCTTCTTCGCGCTGGCCAAGCTGCCGGCCTGACCGCGACGACGTCGAGGTTCGACCCGCCGGCTCGTCGCGAGCCGCGCGGGGCGCTCGCGTCGCGGCGCCCGGGCGGGGAGGCGAGGGCGCCGCGACGTGACGTCCTCCGGACGGAGCGACGGACGGCGATCGTCGTCCAAACGTGTTTTGCCCCGTCGGAGCGGATCTGAAATAATCAAAGACACGGGGAGAAACGAAAATGACGTCGTCGGACGAGACGATGACCCAGAGTGAAGACGCAGAAGTGCGTGAATCGGGCTTGCGGCTACAGGATGTGGTCGATCTTTCGAAGCTGCAGGCGATCCAAGATTCTTTCGTCAAGGCGATGGGGATGGCGGCGGTCACCGTCGACCCGAACGGGGTACCGCTGACGCGAGAAAGCAACTTTCAAGACATCTGTCGGTTGATCCGGTCGCGGCCGGAGGGATTGCGGCGATGCCACGCCTGCGACGCGCACGGCGGACGCGACGCCGATCGGCTCGGCCGGCCGGTCACCTACGTCTGTTCCTCCGGCCTCGTCGACGCCGCCGCGCCGATCATCATCGACGGACGTTTGCTCGGTTCGATCCTGTGCGGGCAGGTCACCATCCAGGGGCGTCGCGAGGCGCAGATCGAGGACATCGTCGATCGCTGCCGGCCGCTCGGGATCACCCGCGAGGAGGTCGAGACGGCGGTCGCCACGACGCCCGAAATCCCGCGCGACCGCTTCGACAGCGCGCTCGAGATGCTGATGCTGGCGGCAAGCCACATGGCCGAGGTCGGCATGACCAATCTCGCCCAGCGCCGTCTGCTCGAACAGTCGGCGGAGAAGGCGGCGACCGAGCGGGCGCTGCGCGACGCTCAGCTGCAGGCGTTGCAGGCGCGGATGAATCCGCACTTCCTGTTCAATTCGCTGACCCTGATCGGTTACACCGCGCTCGAGGAGGGGGCGGCGCGCACCGAGGAGATCGCCTACACGCTCTCCGACGTGTTGCGTTACTCGCTGCGCAACACCGCCTCGATGGTGCCGCTGCACGAAGAATTCGACATGATCGAGAGCTGTCTGGCGCTGCATCATCTGCGCTTCGGCGAGCATCTGACCACTCGCGTCGACCTCGACCCGGCGGTCGCCGACACGCCGGTGCCCTGCATGTTCCTGCAGCCGCTGGTCGAGAACGCGATCGTGCACGGCGTCGAGTCGTTGACCCGGCCGACCACGGTGACGGTGGCGGCGCGGTCGCGCGGCGGCCGTCTGGTGGTCGAGATCGGCGACGACGGCGTCGGCATGTCGGCCGAACAGGTGCGCTCGATCAACCGCGATCGGCGCCCGCTGGTCGATCCCAGGCGCAACCGCCCGGCGCTCGGCCTGCAGACCGTGCTGACCCGGCTGGAGAGCGAATACGGCGGCGCGCTGGCGGTCGACGTGGTGTCGGGGCCGAAACGGGGCACCACGATCAACCTGTCGTGGCC
>JAAYVT010000048.1 GCA_012517025.1 Phyllobacteriaceae bacterium
CGGGTTCCAGGCGGCGATGGCGCGGCAGAAGGCGGAGGCTCGGGCGTCCTGGGCCGGTTCCGGCGAGGCTTCGTCGGCGGCGATCTGGTTCGCGATCAAGGAGCGGGTCGGGGCGAGCGAGTTCCTCGGCTACGAGACCGAAACGGCAGAGGGGGCGATCGTCGCACTGGTGCGCGACGGCGCCGAAGTCGCCGCGCTCGAGGCGGGAGAGACCGGCTCGTTGGTGGTCAACCAGACTCCGTTCTATGCCGAATCGGGCGGCCAGACCGGTGATACCGGCGTGGTGCTCGGCGACGGCTTCCGCTTCGTCGTCGAGGACACGCGCAAAGAGGGCGAAGGCCTGTTCGTCCACGTCGGTCGGGTCGAGGCGGGGCAGCCGACGGTCGGGGCGGCGGTGCGGCTCGAGGTCGACGGCGTGCGCCGACGGGCGATCCGGGCGAACCATTCCGCGACGCACATCCTGCACGAGGCGTTGCGCGAAGTGCTCGGCGATCACGTCGCGCAGAAGGGCTCGGCGGTCGATGCCGATCGGCTGCGGTTCGACTTTTCGCATCCCAAGCCGATGTCGGCGGAGGAGATCGCTCGGGTCGAGGAGATCGCCAACGACGTGGTGCTGCAGAACGCCGAGGTGACGACGCGGCTGTTGTCGGTCGACGATGCGATCGCTTCCGGTGCGCGGGCGCTGTTCGGCGAGAAGTACGGCGAGGAAGTCCGGGTCGTCTCGATGGGGCGGCAGACCGACGGCAACCGCGCCGGTCGCTCCTTCTCGGTGGAGCTGTGCGGCGGCACGCACGTGACGCGCACCGGCGACATCGGCGTGGTCTCGATCGTCGCTGAGAGCGCGGTGGCGGCCGGGGTGCGGCGGCTCGAGGCGCTGACGGCGCGCGGCGCGCGGCGGCATCTGGTCGATCAGGACCATCGGGTGCGTGAGCTCGCCGGGATGCTGAAGGTACAGCAGTCCGACGTGGTGGAGCGGGTCGGCGTCGTCTCGGAGGAGCGGCGAAAGCTCGAGCGGGATCTCGCCGAGGCGAAGAAGAAGCTCGCCATGGGCGGCGGCGGCGCGACGGCGCCGGCGGCGCGCAAGATCGGCGCGTTGGATTTCGTCGGGCGCGTGGTGTCCGGGATTTCGCCGAAGGATCTCAAGGGCTTGGTCGACGAGGCGAAGAAGACGATCGAGGCCGGCGTGGTGACCGTGGTGGGCCTGACCGAAGACGGCAAGGCCGGCGTCGTGGTCGGCGTGGTCGGCGCGGCGGCGTCCTCGCTCAGCGCCGTCGAGCTGGTCAAGATCGCGTCCGAAGCGATGGGCGGCAAGGGCGGCGGCGGCCGACCGGACATGGCGCAGGCCGGCGGTCCGGACGGCGGCAAGGCCGACGCGGCGATCGAAGCGGTGGCGCGGGAGGTCGCGGCGCGGGTCGCCTGACGGCCGGGACCGACGGGGGAGGGGCGATGACGAGACCCGTGGGGCGCGCCGGGTGGAAACGGCGGATCTTCGAGGTGCTCGAGGTCCTGCCGGTCGGCGATCCGGTGGCGCTCTTCGTGGAGCGGGCGATCATCGTGCTGATCGTCGTCAACGTCGCCTAGGTGATTCTGGAGACGGTGCCGAACCTCAGGTCGCGGTTCGGGACGGTGTTTCTCGGCATCGAGATCGGTACCGTCGTCTTGTTCGCGCTCGAATACCTGCTGCGGGTGTGGATCTCGGACGAGCACGTGCCGTTGAAGCGGCACGGGCGGATCGGGGCGCGGCTGCGCTACGTCGTGTCGCCGTCGGCGGTGGTCGATCTGTTGGCGGTGGCGCCGAGCCTGATCGGCTTCCTCTTCGGCGTCTATGACGTCAACGTCTTCGCGGTGTTCCGCCTGCTGCGGTTCCTCAAGCTGGCGCGATATTCGGCCGGCATGAGTTCGCTGATCAACGCGGTCGCCTCGGAGCGGCGGGCCTTGGCGGCGAGCGCGGTGATCATGGCCGGCTTGATCGTCACGGCGGCGTCGCTGATGCACGCGATCGAGGGAACGATCCAGCCGGATCGCTTCGGATCGATTCCGATCGCGATGTATTGGGCGGTGACGACGCTGACGACCGTCGGTTACGGCGACATCGTACCGGTGACCGGGGCGGGGCGGGCGCTCGCCGGCATCGTCATGTTGTTCGGCTTCTGCATGTTCGCGCTGCCGGTCGGCATCATCGCCACCGCCTTCGCGCGGGAGATTCACTCCCGCGATTTCGTGGTGAACTGGGGGATGGTGGCGCGAGTGCCGCTGTTCTCGCAGCTGTCGGCGGCGGAGATCGCCGACGTGATGCGGCTTCTCCGAGCGCAGACGGTGGAGGCGGGGACGATCATCACCGCCGCCGGGGAGCCGGCCCATTCGATGTATTTCATCTCGTCGGGGACGGTGGAGATCGATCTGCCGCGCGAGAAGCTGCGGCTCGCCGACGGTGCCTTCTTCGGCGAGATCGCGGTGCTGAGGCGGGCACGGCGCTCGGCCGACGCGGTGGCGCTCACCCATACGCGGCTGCTCGTCCTCGATGCCGACGATCTGCAGTATCTGATGCAGAAGAAGAGCGAGATCGCGATGCACATCCGCGCGGTGGCGCGCGAACGCATCGCCCGCGAGGCGGTGACGCCGCGCGGCGACATCGCGCTGGAGGAAGTGGACGACAAGGCCGGCTCGCCCGACGACTGGCTGTGACGGTCGCGGGTGGGGCGAGGTTGCGGGCGCCTCAGGGCGTCCGACCGGATTTCCAGACGTCGCCGAGAGCGCGCCATTTCGCCTTCCAGTCGAGCTTCTCGTTGGCGAGCGAGTCGAGGAAGACGGCGAGGCGGCGCGCCTTGAGGACGGTGTAGAAGGTGATCAACGCCGACGGGAGCAGCGCGGCGAGGAAGATGGCGATCTTGGTCGGGGTCTCGGCCTCGGCCCAGCCGAAGATGTTCATGCCGAGGAAGCCGGTCGCCAACATACCGATCTGGCTGAACAGGGTGACGACGGTCAGCTGCAGGATGGTCACGGCCTGACGGCGCAACAGGTCGGTTTCGAGATAGCCGGCCATGTCGCCGATCTCCTCGCGAAGCTCCTCGTAGAGGCGCTGGGTGCCGAGGTGGCCGCGCCAGAGCTGGAAGATCTCGCGCAACGGCGCCTGATCCGAGATCTCGGAAAAATAGTAGCGGTGGGTGAAGCGCAGGAAGACCTCCAGCGTGGCGCGGATGTCGTGGCGGAAGCGGCCGACCGATTCGCGGCGACGCGGGTCGAGCCGGTTCATGGTGCCGACCAGCCGGTCCGACAACATCAACAGCGCGGCGCGGTGGAAATGGGCGATGAGGCCGACCAGGAAGAACTGGTGGCGGAATTGGGCGAGGGCGCCGCGCTCCGGGTCGACGACGAAGGGGCGACGGGCGTCGCCGACGGCGACGAAGGCCTGACGCGAGCACATCAATCGGGTGTCGTTCCAGCCGTCGCGGCGGGCGGGATCGTGGAAACGGTCCCAACAGTGTTTCGCCTCGAAGTCGGCGAGAAAGTCGGCGCCGTAGGGCAGGTCGTCGGGCGCGCCGGGGGCAGAGGCGAAGGCGAGCCGCATGGCGTCGGCGCGGGTCAGCCGACGCGGATCGTCGAGGGCGAGGAAGGCGAGGATCGGCATGCGATGGAATTCCAGCTGCCGATAGGCGGCGACCGGCGGCGCCTCGCAGGGGTCGAGGGAAAGCGGCGCGAGCAGCCAGGCCCAATGGGCGGAGAGCGCCGTCGACTGACGGCGGCAGACGGCGGTCATGAAGCGGGCGCGGTCGTGATCGTCGGAGGTGGCGAGGACGCGGCCGTCGCGATCGAGCCATTCGACCGAGCGGAAGCAATTGAGGGCGTCGCCGTCGGCATCCCAGCCGGCGGGGTAGGCGCGGCCGAGGCGATAGAGGATCTCCTGGGCGTCGGCGAGCGGGAGGTCGCGGCCGGTGACCTCGACCACCAGGATGACGACGTCGACGTCGTAGAAGAAATAGAGGTCGACGTGGACGACGGTGAGGTCGAGCGGTACGGCGCGACCGTCGAGGCCGAGACGCAGGCCGGCGACGTCGGTGCGGCGGAAGATGCGCATCGGGCTTTCGCCGTAGACGGCGCGGTCGCCGGAGGCGCGCTCGCCGTAGAGGAAACGGCGGACGTGGGGGAGGAAGGCGACGAACTCGCGATAATGCCGTTCCTGATAGAGCGCGGCGTCGGCGGGAAAGTCGTCCTGCAGCTCGCACCACGGGCCGTCGGTTTCGATCAGACGCTCCCACGGCGGTCGCGCGTCGCCGTCGGCGCTCGGCATCAACTGCAGCGGCCAGACCACGATCTGATGGAAGGTCTCGACCTGCGGCCGCGTCGCGGCGGCTCCGACCGGCTCCATGGCGTCTCCCCCGACGTCGTTTTTCCGAGGGAGAGTGCGGCGGCGCGAGAAAAGCGGCAAGCCCTTCCAAAGGCAGAGAAAATCGATCAGTCGGCGGCTTCGGCCTCACCGCCGAGTTCGTAATAGCCGCGACCCGAGCGGAGGAGCTTGCCGGCCGCCGCCATGCGGCTCATGCGGGTGATCAGGCTGGCGCGCGGTTCGCCGAGGGAACAGCCGTTCAGATGCTCCAACACCTCGTCGATGGTGACGGGCTTGGCCATCTCGAGGATGAAGTCGAGGATCTCCGCCTCGATTCGCTGCGCCCGGTTGGGGCCGCCGGCGGACGAGGCGGCGGGGGCGCCGTCGCTCTCCCGACGCAGGAAGCTCTCCGCCTTGGCGACCGCGACGTCGAAGTCGCGGCGGCTGCGTCGCGCCCGTTCCAGATCGAAATAAGCGGCGTTGCCATAGAGAAACGCCGCTCGTTCGAGTGCTGCGGCCAATTCCTCGAAGACCCGCTCCACGCCACCGGCGCTCGAGCGGGACGGGCGGACCTCGTGCACGAACTCGGACATGTCGGCACTTCTCGTCGATGGTCTGGCCGTTGATGGTCGGAAGACTGTTTCTCAACAAATCACCAACGTCAACGACATCTCCACCGTTGATACCAACATTCCAACATAATCCACCGCCTTCGCAGCTGTCGGTCGGAATGCGCGAACGGCGCGCCGCAAACATGGTAAACGAGATGTTATCGAACTGCGTCGTTGTTATCGGCGACCATGAATTGTTGGCGGCGGGGGTGAGCGATGAGGCCGGACGCGAGAGAACGGGGCATGGACGCCGCGGTCACGGGCGATCGGGCGAAGCGGGACGGTGAAGGCGCAGGCGCCCGTGGATCCGGCGACGGGGCGGTCGCGGGCGGGCGGGGCGCCTTCCGATGGGCTCTCCGTCTTCTTCGCGTCGCCGATCGCGCAGGAGGAACGCCGCGCGGCCCGGTCGGCGATGATCTCGGCGGGGACGTCGACGGCGCCCGCGAGCGGATCGCGGGGCTGCGTGCCAATTGGATGGGATCGATCGCCGCGCTGATCGGCGTCGGGATGTCGGTCGCCGACGGCGGGCCGGTGACCCGTGCCGAACCGGTCCCGCCGAGGGGCGGCGCGAGGCCTGCGTGGCGGTGCCGGCGGCAGTGTGGATCGATCGGGCGCGTCGCGGCGGCCGGGGCGCCGGAGCGGCGTGAGGTCGAGACGAGAAACGGGAAACGCCCCGGCGAGGGTTCGCCGGGGCGTTTCGTGAGAGCGCGGAACGGGGTCCGGGAGCGATCAGCCCCAGGTCGCCATTTCCTTCTCCATGTTCTCGGCGATCTTGTCGAGGAAGCCGGTGGTCGACAGCCACTTCTGCTCGGCGCCGACCAGCAGGGCGAGGTCCTTGGTCATGTAACCGGCCTCGACGGTGTCGATGCAGACCTTCTCGAGGGTCGCGGCGAACTTCGCCAGATCGGCGTTGTCGTCGAGCTTGGCGCGGTGGGCGAGGCCACGGGTCCAGGCGAAGATCGAGGCGATCGAGTTGGTCGAGGTCGCATCACCCTTCTGATGCTGACGATAGTGACGCGTGACGGTGCCGTGCGCGGCTTCCGCCTCGACGGTCTTGCCGTCGGGGGTCAGCAGCACCGAGGTCATCAGGCCGAGCGAGCCGAAGCCCTGCGCCACGGTGTCCGACTGCACGTCGCCGTCGTAGTTCTTGCAGGCCCAGACGTAGCCGCCCGACCACTTCAGCGCCGAGGCGACCATGTCGTCGATCAGGCGATGCTCGTAGTGGATGCCGACCTTCTCGAACTCGGCCTTGAACTCGGCTTCGTAGACCTCCTGGAAGATGTCCTTGAAGCGGCCGTCGTAGGCCTTGAGGATGGTGTTCTTGGTCGACAGGTAGACCGGCCACTTGCGCATCAGGCCGTACATCATCGAGGCGCGGGCGAATTCGCGGATCGACTCGTCGAGGTTGTACATCGCCATGGCGACGCCGGCGCCGGGGGCCTTGTAGACCTCCTTCTCGATCACCGTGCCGTCCTCGCCGACGAACTTGATCGTCAGCGTGCCCTTGCCCGGGAACTTGAAGTCGGTGGCGCGGTACTGGTCGCCGAAGGCGTGGCGGCCGACGACGATCGGCTGGGTCCAGCCGGGGACGAGACGGGGAACGTTCTTGCAGATGATCGGCTCGCGGAAGATCACGCCGCCGAGGATGTTGCGGATGGTGCCGTTCGGCGACTTCCACATCTGCTTCAGATTGAATTCCTTCACGCGCGCTTCGTCGGGCGTGATGGTCGCGCACTTGATGCCGACGCCGTGCTTCTTGATCGCGTTGGCGGCGTCGACGGTCACCTGATCATCGGTGGCGTCGCGATTTTCGACGGAGAGATCGTAATATTCGATCGGCAGATCGAGGTAGGGAAGGATCAGCTTGTCTTTGATCAGCTGCCAGATGATGCGGGTCATCTCGTCGCCGTCGAGATCGACGACAGGGTTCGCCACCTTGATCTTCGCCATATGCGTGTCCTCGCTGAATGCCCTCCGGCCCCCGCCCTGCGTTGGTCGGAGTGATCCCACCGGGAGCGATCAATTGTCGCGGCGCTGCATATCATGGGCGGGAGAAAAGAGCCAACCCTTGCCTTCGGAGAATGCTGCGGAATCCGGGCTTCTCGGCGGGTTGCGACGCCGGTCGGAGGACCGGCGCCGAAGGGCGTCGCGGAGCGATCAGAGCGACTGCTCGATCTCGCCGAGCCAGTGGTCGAGATCGGCGAGACGCAGCTCCGCCTCACGGATCTCGGTACGCATGGCGTCGCGCCGGGCGGCGAGCGCCGCGATCAGGTGAGGGCGGTAGGCGGCGATGCCGTCGCGGTCGCGCACCGTCAGAAGGTCGGCGATCTCGTCGACGCCGAGGCCGTAGCGACGGCAGGCGACGATCAGGCCGAGACGGCCGACCTCGGCGAGATCGTAGAGGCGGACGCGGGCGGAGGCACGGCGCGGTTTGATCAGGCCGCGCTCCTCGTAGAAGCGGATGGTGCGCAGGGTGATGCCGAACTTCTCGGCGAGCTCGCCGATCTGGTGCGGGCGATTTTCGAGGCCGACGACGTCGGTCGTCGGGAGGCCGTCTTCGAAGGTGGGGGTGTACACGGTGTCTGTCCTCAGGGGCGGCGCCGG
The DNA here is from genome assembly GCA_012517025.1 of Phyllobacteriaceae bacterium. Classification (GTDB taxonomy): domain Bacteria; phylum Pseudomonadota; class Alphaproteobacteria; order Rhizobiales; family Ancalomicrobiaceae; genus Pinisolibacter. The sequence continues at coordinate 7,540 of JAAYVT010000048.1, forward strand.
GGGAGGAGCGCGCCGTTGCTCGTTCCTGAAGATGCGATATGTGAAAACGAAATCAAAGGCTCTTACGGTTACTTCCGTGGCGTGAAACAGTTTACGCGACGGAACGAAATTTCACTGTTACATTTGATATTAAACGATAATCAGCGCTGGCGCCGATCTTCCGTAGCGGCCGAAAGCGGCGATCCGGCGGCGTGTCCGACGACCGTTTCATCACCGTTTCATGGTGAGAATCACGCCATGAACTGAAAACGTTTTCATTCGAAGCGAGCGCGAGAGTGAGAAATTTCGGTCGAGTGTGGGGGCGTCGTCGGTGGGCGCGCGGCGTCGCGACGCTCGGGTCGTCGGATCGGCCGTGGTCGGTTCGGTTTCGGGCGGCACGGAGAGGCCGATCGCGCGGGGGCGGATCGGTGGTCGCGAGGCCGTCCGTCTCGGTCGGTCGGGGGTCGAAGCGGGTGCCGCGGCGGCGACGGTCCCGGGGACCGGACGTCGTCCGAATTCGGCGGAGGCTCCGTCATGGGCACGCCGAGGCGTCCGGTGTGGGGCGAATGGGGAGAGGAAGCGTCGGTCGGAGGGCGCCCGGGGTCGGCGATCGCCGACGGATGCGGGGTCAGCGGTTGGGGATGCCGATGCGACCGAGGTCGAGGATCAGGCGCTCGACCGCCGCGCCGGCGAAGCCGTGGGCGCGCAGGAAGGCGCGTGGGTCGGCGGCGAAGCCGGGATCGGCGTGGACGAGCCGGGAGAGGGTGGCGCCGGCGGCGGCGGCATCGCCGCGGCGGTGGGCGCGGATCGCCACGGCGAGGAGGAAGAGGGGGGAATCGGTGCCGTCGAAGAAGGCGACCTCGCGATCGGCCGCGTCGACCCGGCCGAGCCCGTCGAGGGCGAGGAAGGTGTGGAACTGCAGCCATTTCGGCGGCGACGCCATGGCCTCGGCGGCGCGGGTGAGCAACGGCAACGCCTCGTCCCACCGACCGATGCGGGTGAGCAGGGCGCCGTGGGCGCCGACCGCGTTCATGTCCTCTGGGTCGAGGTCGAGGGCGCGGCGACCGGCGAGCAGGGCGGCACCGACGTCGCCTTGCAGC
>JAAYVT010000004.1 GCA_012517025.1 Phyllobacteriaceae bacterium
CGCCAGCTTCGACCGGGTCGTCGACTTCGTGGCGACGGGGGGCTACGCGCTGCGCGTCTATGAGCGCTACGCCAAGATCCGGCGGACGAAAGACGGGCTGTGGCGGGTCTCCAACCCGCAAGTGGCGCAACAGTGGCGGCTCAACGTCGGCACAATCGTCGAGATGCCGATGGTCAAGGTGCGGTTGATCTCCGGCGACAAGGGGCGGATGCCGCGCTTCGGCGGGCGACTGCTCGGCGAGATGGAAGAGTATTTCTTCGAGACGCTGACCTCCGGCGACACCTTCCTGTTCGGCGGCGAGGTGCTGCGCTTCGTCGGCATGCGCGAGACCGAGGCGTTGGTCGCCCGCGCGCCGGGGCGCGATCCGCGCATCCCGTCCTATTGGGGCGGCAAGTTCCCGCTCTCCACCCATCTCGCCGAGCGGGTGCGCGGGCTGCTCGCCGATCCCGACCATTGGCGGGCGTTGCCGGCGCAGGTCCGCGACTGGCTGGAGGCGCAGCGGGACCACTCCGAGCTTCCCGGCCGCACCGAGCTGATGGTCGAGACCTTCCCGCGCGGCGACCGGTTCCACCTGGTGGCCTACGCCTTCGAGGGGCGGCTCGCCCATCAGACGCTGGGCATGCTGCTGACGCGGCGGATGGAGCGGGCGGGGATGCGGCCGATGGGCTTCGTCGCCAACGACTATTGCCTCGGGATCTGGGCGGCGACCGATCTCGGCGCGGCGTTTTCCCGCCGACGCCCCTCGATCGACGCCCTCTTCGACGAGGACATGCTCGGCGACGATCTGGAGGCGTGGCTCGACGAGAGCCTTCTCTTGAAGCGCACCTTCCGCAATTGCGCGATCATCGCCGGGCTGGTCGAGCGCCGCCATCCGGGGCAGGAGAAGAGTGGGCGGCAGACCACCGCCTCGACCGATCTCGTCTACGACGTCTTGCGCGGCCACGAGCCGGACCACATCCTGCTCCAGGCGACTCGCGCCGAGGCGGCGCACGGGCTCCTCGACGTGCGCCGGGTGGCCGACCTGCTGGCGCGGGCGAAGGGGCGGATCCGGCACGTCGCGCTCGATCGGATCTCGCCGCTGGCCGTGCCGATCCTGACCGAGATCGGTCGCGAGCCGGTGCCGGGGTCGGCGGGCGAGGACATGTTGGCGGAGGCGGCGGAGGCCTTGATGGCGGAGGCGACGCGATGAGCGGCGAGACGGCGGCCTTCGGCGCCGCCCGCATCGATCTCTGCGGCGAGATGCTCGCGGGCCTGCCTTCCGGCGCGCTGTGGTGGGCGGCGGCGCGCACCCTGGTGGTCGCCGACCTGCATTTCGAGAAGGGCTCGTCCTTCGCCCGGCGCGGCTCGTTGCTCCCCCCCTACGACACCCACGCCACGCTCGCCCGGCTGGAAGCCGACGTCGCGGCGCTTTCGCCGGCCTGCGTGATCTCGCTCGGCGACGCGTTCCACGACCCCTTCGCGGTGGAGCGGTTGGAGGCCGACGTGCGCGACCGGCTCACGGGTCTGCAGCGCGAGCGAACCTGGATCTGGATCGACGGCAACCACGACGCGGCGGCGGCGCATGCCCCTGGAGGCGAGCGCACCGCGGAATGGGCGGTCGGACCGCTCGTCTTCCGGCACGAACCGCGACGCGGCGCGGAAGGCGAGATCGCCGGGCATCTGCATCCGGCGGCGCGGGTGAAGGTGGCGAGCGGCACGGTCCGCCGCCATTGTTTCGCCGGCGACGGGCGGCGGCTGATCATGCCGGCTTACGGCGCGCTCGCCGGCGGGCTCGACGTCGCCTCGCCGGCCTTCGACGGCTTGTTTTCGGCCGACGGCTTCGCCGTCCACCTGCTCGGCGCCGGGCGGGTGCACTCGATGCCGGGGCGGGCGGTGATCGGGCTTTCGCTCAGTCGCGGCGGAACAACACGCCGCCGAGCCACCCCGTGAGCAGCGCGACGACCACCGCGAGGAGGCCGTAGAGCCAAGCGTGCCGGGTGGCGAGGTCGGCGACCTCCTGCTCGAAACCGGACTTCACCACCTCGACCTCGGAGGTCTGCTCGGCGAGCAGGCTGCCGTCGGCGAAGAGCACGGTGCGGACCCGGTAACGGCCGACCGGCATCTCGGCCGGGATCGGCAGCGTCACCGTCCACAGGTGCTGGCCGAGCTTGCGCACCGCGCTCGGGTATTCGGCGTAGAGACCTTCGTGGGCGCGCAGGCGCAGATAGGCGTCGCGGAAACTCGCGGTGCCGGCCATCACCTCGACGCCGCCGGGCACCGATTCCGGCAGGATCAGCGAGGCGAGCCCGACCTGGGCGGCCTTGAGGATCGCCGGCGAGGCCATCTCGGCGATCGGCCGGGTGGTGGCGACGGCGTAGAAGCTCGGGGCGTGATAGGTGCGCGAATCGCGGTTCACCCAGATGCCGGCGACGCGGTCCTTGCGGCGGGTCACCGCGACGCGGTCGGGGCCGACCAGCATCACCGCCACCTCGTAGCCGCCGCCGCGCCCGACGGTGCCGGCGTCGCGCTCGACGGTGCCGTAGACGGTGAGGGTGGTGCCGGAGAAGTTGGAGGTGATCTCGACCCGCTTCGCCGAGGGTTCGAACACCAGGGTCTCGGCCCGCGCCGAAACGGTGGGGAGGCCGGCGGCGAGGAGGCCGGCGGCGAGGAGGCCGGCGGCGAAGAGCGTGGCGGCGAGGGCGCGGCGGCTCATTTCTCGCCTCCGCCGACCGGAATCGAGATCGAGTAGCGGTCGGCCGGCGTCACCACCAGCTCGATCGCGAAGCGGATGCCGACCGCCAGGATCAACAGGCCGAGCAGGGCGCGCAGCTGCTCGCCCTTCAGCCGTTGGCCGATCTGGGCGCCGAACTGCGCGCCGATGACGCCGCCGATCATCAGCAGGAAGGCCAGCACGATGTCGACGGTGTGGTTGGTCGCCGACTGCAGGAAGGTGGCGAAGGCCATCGTCACCACCATCTGCACCAGCGACGTGCCGACCACCAGATTGGCCGGCACCTTGAGCAGATAGATCAGCGCCGGGACGATCATGAAGCCGCCACCGATGCCGAGCAGGGTGCCGAGGAAGCCGATGCCGAGCCCCAGCGCCACCACCGGGATCGCCGACACCACCAGCCGCGAGCGATGGAACCGCACCTGGAACGGCAGGGTCTGCATCATGCCGTGGCGACGCGGCTTCGGCGGTGGCGGCGGCACGCCGCGACGGGCGGCGAGGATGGTGCCGATCGACTCCCAGGTCATGAAGATGCCGACGAAGCCGAGGAAGACGACGTAGCAGGCGCCGATCACCAGATCGAGCTGACCGACCCGCCGCAGCAAGGCGAAGACCTCGACGCCGAACGCCGACCCGATCATGCCGCCGGCGAGCAGAAAGGTCGCGAGCTTCCAGTCGATCAGCCGGCGGCGCCAGTAGCTGAGGGCACCGGAGGTCGACGAGGCGGCCACCTGCGCCGACACGCTGGCCACCGCCACCGCCGGCGAGATGCCGTAGAAGACCAGCAGCGGGGTCAAAAGGAAGCCGCCGCCGACCCCGAACATGCCGGAGATGAAGCCCACCGCCCCACCGACTCCGAAGATCATGAACATGTTCACGGGCCATTCGGCGATGGGGAGATAGAGCTGCATCGATCACACCGGAAGGCGAAGGGGCGGCGGGAGGTTCATCAGGATCTTCTAATCGATGAGATCGGCTCTTTCGAGGCCGGAATGAGGGCAGCGCGCACTTTCTCGCGCCGTCACTCCGGCCGGTCGGGGTCGCGGGCGGCCCAGACTTCGGTGCGCGACCCGACCACCGAGGCGATCGAGGGAAGGCCGTCGCGGGTGAGCCGGGCGGAGAGATGACGCAGGATCTTCTCGCCCAATTGCGGCCCCTCGTAGACCATGCCCGAATAGACCTGCACCAGGTTCGCGCCGGCGGCGATCTTCTCCCAGGCCGCCTCGCCGGAGTCGATGCCGCCGACGCCGACGATCGGCATGTCGCGGCCGACCAACCGGCGCATGCGGGCGAGGATCACGGTGGAGCGGTGGAACAGCGGCCGGCCGGACATGCCGCCGGTCTCGCGGGCGCCGGCGGCGTCGGTCAGGCCCTTGCGATCGAGGGTGGTGTTGGAGACGACGAGGCCGTCGACCTCGGTCGCCAGCGCCACCTCGGCGACGTCGGCGAGACCGGCATCGACCATGTCGGGGGCGATCTTGAGCAGCACCGGCACCCGCCGCGCCCCGGTCGCAGCGATCTCGTCGCGAGCGGCCATCACCCGGCCGAGCAGGTCGGCGAGTTGGTCGCGCGCCTGCAGGTCGCGCAGGCCCGGGGTGTTGGGCGAGGAGACGTTGACGGTGAACCAGGAGGCGAGATCGGCGAAGGCGCGGATGCCGGCGACGTAGTCGGCGATGCGGTCGTCGCTGTCCTTGTTGGCGCCGATGTTGACGCCGACGAGACCACCGCGTCCGCGTCGCGCCTCCAGTCGCGCGCGCATTGCGGCGTGGCCGTCGTTGTTGAAGCCGAAGCGGTTGACCACGGCGCGGTCGGCGACCAGCCGGAAGAGGCGCGGCTTGGGGTTGCCGGGCTGCGGGCGCGGCGTCACCGTGCCGACCTCGACGGCGCCGTAGCCGAGCGCCAGCAGGCCGTCGGGAGCCTCGGCGTTCTTGTCGAGGCCGGCGGCGATGCCGACCGGATTGGGAAACACCAGATCGGCGAGCGGCACCGCGAGGCGGGGATCGTTCGGTATCCGGCAGGCCGGCACCAGACCGGTCGACAGCGCCTTGACGGTCAGGCCGTGGGCGAGCTCGGGGTCGAGCCGGAAGACGAAGGGGCGGGCGAGCCCGTAGAGATCGATCACGGCAGGAGCTCCGGGAAGACGTGGCGGCCGTCGGGGCCGAGCGGCAGGGGGTCGACGCGCAACGCCGCGGCCGGGTCGAAGCTGCCGTAGAGATGGGGGAAGAGCGCGCCGCCGCGCGACGGCTCCCAGCGCAGACGATCGCCGAAGGGTTCGGCGGCGAGCGCCACCAGCACCAGATCGTCGCGACCGGCGAAGTGCTTGGCCGCCGTCTCGGCGACCTGGGTCGCGGTCGAGAAGTGGATGAAGCCGTCGGCGAGATCGACGGGGGCGCCGACGAAGACGCCGGCGGCGCGGGCGGCGGCCCAGTCGTCGCAGCCACTGATCTTGTAGAGCGTCGCCATGAGACCCCTCGGATGCGTCGGGCGAGATCGGCGCGACCCTAGTCGTGGCGCCCGGCGCCCGCAAGACGTCGCTCCGTCGGGGCGAGAAACCCCTCCTCAACCACTGATTGACTTCACTCTATCGGTGGACCGACCGAATCGGTCAATGATGCGCGGCGCGAGCCGTGTCGTCCCCCGACACCACCGGCGAGGGAGGCGACGGCCGGCGACCACGCGACGGGAGGAGCGGAACAGCCGATGGAGCGGGCGCGGAGCTACCACGAGCGGCTGTGGGCGGCGATCGACGCGATCGCGGCCCGCCACGGCCTCTCGCCGTCCGGCCTCGCCCGCCGCGCCGGTCTCGACGCCACCGCCTTCAACAAATCGAAGCGCTTCACCCCGGACGGACGGCCGCGCTGGCCCTCCACCGAATCGGTCGCCAAGATCCTGGTGGCGACCGGCTGCGATCTGGTCGAACTGGTGCGGCTGGTCGATCTGCGGCCGTTGTGCGGAACCGCCGACGCCACGACCACGGCGCGCCTTCAAGACGCCGCCTTTCCCGGCTTTCACGACGACGGCGGCGCCGGCGAGCGGGCGCTCGGCTCGGTGTCGCTGCAGGTCGGAGATCACGGCATGACGCCGTTCTATCGCAAGGGCGACGTGCTGATCGTGTCGGCCGAGGCGGCGGTGCTGCCCGGCGATCGCGTGCTGATGCGCGTCGACGACGGGCCGCTCGAGGCCGGCGTCTTCCTCGGACGCGAGCCGGCGGGTTATCGTTTCGAGGCGCTGGGTGGCGGCGAGGGGCGTCTCGTCGCCGCGGACCGGCTGACCTTTTTCGCGCGCATCCTGTGGGCGAGCCAATGATCGCACGTCTTCTCCTTTCCCTCTGCGCCGGCGGCGCGACGAGCGTCGCAGCGACGGCGAGCGGGGTCGCCGCCGAGGTGCGGGTGATCACCGCGCCCGGTCTGACGCCGGCGCCGACTTTCGAGCACGCGCCGGAGCGCGTCGAACGGCCGCGCCCGCCGAAACCGGACGCGCCGATCGCCGATCGCCGGCTCGGGCCGGTGGTGGTGGAGAGCGGCGAGCGGATCGGCGCGCGGCGGCTGACCATCCACCTGCCGGGGGTGGTGGCGGTCGGCCCCGACGAGACCTGCCGCGACGCCGCCGGCACCGACTGGCCGTGCGGCCGACAGGCCACGGTGGGGCTGCGGGCGTTGGTGCGGTTGCGGCCGGTCGCCTGCCCGCTGCCGAGCGACGCACGGTCGGGGGACTACACCGCCGCCTGCAGCTTCGGCACCGGCCGCGATCTCGGCGAGGCCTTCGTCGCGAGCGGTTGGGCGCGCGCCGAGGCCGGCGGCCCCTACGAAGCGGCGGAAGCGGCGGCGAAACACGACGGCCGCGGCGTCTGGGGCGCCGCCCCGGCGCCGGTCGCCGCGCTGCCCGAGGCGGCGACCGCGCCGACGGAGTTGCCGCCGGATCTCACCACCGCGCCGCTCCTCGACGGCGGCGGCGACGTCGCCGCGACCGCGCCGGCGCTGACCGCCGGCACGCCGATGCGGCTCGGGCGCTGAGCCGCCCTCAGGCGGCGGCGAGGGTGCCGGCGATCGCCTTCTCGATCAGGGCGCGGGTCTCGGCGATGCCGTAGAGCGCCACGAAGGAGCCGAAACGCGGGCCTTTCTCCTGACCGAGCAGGATCTGGTAGAGGCTGCCGAAGAAGCTCTGCGACACGCCGGGTCCACCGTCCGGACCCTTCTTGGCCGGATCGGGGAAGTGGGTGCGGCCGACGTCGAACACCGCCGTCTGGATGACGTCGGCATCCGCTCCGGCGGGCAGCCCCGCGAGAGCCGCATCGAGGGCCTCGAGGGCGGCGCGCTCGGCCGCGTCGGGAATGCGGAAGACCTTGTTCGGCTTGACGAAGTCGTGGAAGTAACGGATCGCGTAGCCGACCAGACGGTCGAGCTCCGGCGCGTTTTCCGGGGTCACGTCGGGAGCGGTGCGGCGGATGAAGCCCCACAGCACGTCGCGATCCTCGGCGTTCGACGCCGAGACGAGGTTCATCAACATCGAGAACGACGCCGGCATGTGCTTCTTCGGCGGCTCGCCGGAGTGGATGTGCCAGACCGGGTTGGAGAGCTGCTGATCGAGCGACTGGCGATCGTAGGCGTCGAGATACTGGTAATATTCGTCGACGTTCCTCGGGATGACGTCGAAATAGAGCTTCTTCGCCGCCTTCGGCTCGCGGAACATGAACAGCGACAGGCTCTCCGGCGAGGCATAGGTCAGCCACTCGTCGATGGTCAGGCCGTTGCCCTTCGACTTGGAGATCTTCTGGCCCTGGTCGTCGAGGAAGAGCTCGTAGTTGAACCCCTCGGGCGGACGGCCGCCGAGCACGCGACAGATCTTGCCCGAGGTCTTGACGTTGTCGATGTGGTCCTTGCCGGACATCTCGTAGTCGACGCCGAGGGCGGCCCAGCGCAGCGCCCAATCGGGCTTCCACTGCGCCTTGCAGCCCCCCGACAGAATCGAGGTCTCGTAGCGCTTGCCGGTCGCCGGATCGGTCCACACGATGGTGCCCTTGGCGGCGTCGTGCTCGTCGATCGGCACCTGCATGACGCAGCCGGTCTCCGGGTGGACGGGCAGGAACGGCGCGTAGGTCTTGCGCCGCTCCTCGCGCAGGGTCGGCAGCATGATCTCCATGACGGCGTCGTACTTCGACAACATCACCATCAGCTTCTCGTCGAGCACGCCGCGGGCGTAGTAGTCGGAAGCGGAGGCGAACTCGTATTCGAAGCCGAAGGCGTCGAGGAAGCGACGCAGCATGGCGTTGTTGTGGTGGCCGAAGCTCTCGTATTCGCCGAAGGGATCGGGAACCTTGGTCAGCGGCTCGTTCAAATGGGCGGTGAGCAGGTCTTGGTTCGGCACGTTGGCCGGGACCTTGCGCATGCCGTCCATGTCGTCGGAAAACGACAGGAGCTTGGTCGGGATCTCGTTCTTGGTCAGCACGTGGAAGGCGTGGCGCACCATGGTGGTGCGCGCCACTTCGCCGAAGGTGCCGATGTGGGGCAGACCCGAGGGGCCGTAGCCGGTCTCGAACAGGACTTCCTTCTTCGGATGTTTCTCGAGCCGGGCGACGATCTTCTTGGCTTCCTCGAACGGCCAGGCCTTGGACTTCAGGGCGGCGGCGAGAAGCTCGGGAGAAAGGTCGATCGCGCGCGGGATCCGAGCGGTCATGGAAGGGTCCTTTTTACGGCTGGAAGGGCGGGAAATGCCCGCGAAAGTGCGCGCGGACACTAGGGCGACGCGGAGAAGGCGTCAACAAGTCCCCCTTTCGCCGGCTTGCCAGGGCGCGGACGCCCGCTTACGGTCCCGCCGTCGCGTCCGAGCCGAGCGGAGTTGCCATGCCGAAGACCTTCACGGCCCACGAGGCCCTGCTCCACCTCATGATCACCGTGTCGATGGCCGACCGGACGATGAGCGAGAGCGAGATCGGCGAGATCGGGCTCCTCGCCGAGACGCTGCCGGTGTTCGAGGGCTTCGACCGCTCGCGCCTCGGCGCGATCGCAGCCGAGACCGCCGAGATGCTGGAGGCGGGCGACGGGCTCGAGACCATCCTGAAACGCGCCGGCGAAGCGC
>JAAYVT010000580.1 GCA_012517025.1 Phyllobacteriaceae bacterium
CGGGCGCGCCCGCATCCGCCGGGCGTCGCCGTGGCGCGGCGCCCGCGTCGCGGCGGCGATCGCCGGCCTCGCCGCGATCCTCGCCGTCGCGCCGGCGGCGGCGCAGGACGTCTCGATCAACTTCGGCCCGTCGACCGGCGTCTCCGAGCGCGCGCTGCAGCTGGTGGCGCTGATCACCCTGCTGTCGCTCGCCCCGTCGATCGTGGTGATGGTGACGAGCTTCACCCGCATCGTCGTGGTGCTGTCGCTGCTGCGCTCGGCGATCGGCCTGCAGACCGCCCCGCCCAACGCGGTGATGGTGTCGCTGGCGGTGTTCCTCACCGCCTTCGTCATGGCGCCGACGGTCAACCGCGCCTACGACGAGGCGATCCGCCCGCTCGCCGACGGCACCATCGAGCTCGATCAGGCGATCGAGCGCGGCGGCCCGCCGTTCCACGAGTTCATGCGCACCCACGTCCGCGAGAAGGATCTCGAGCTCTTCCTCGATCTCGCCAAGGAGCCGCGCCCACAGACCCCGGCCGACTTGAGCTTCCGCGTCCTGATCCCGGCCTTCATGATCTCGGAGTTGCGCCGCGCCTTCGAGATCGGCTTCCTGCTCTATCTGCCCTTCCTGGTGATCGATCTGGTCGTCGCCTCGATCCTGATGTCGATGGGCATGATGATGCTGCCGCCGGCGACGGTGTCGCTGCCGTTCAAGTTGATCTTCTTCGTGCTGGTCGACGGCTGGAATCTCGTCGCCGGATCGCTGGTGCGCTCCTTCGGCGGCTGACGACGCGGCGCCCGGCGGTCATTGCCCGCCGCCGCCCGCCGCCTCGCTCTGCGCCACCTTGATCGGACGTCCGGCCGCCGCCTGCGGCCCCGCCGGGGCCGGCGCCGAAGCTCCCGGGCCGTTCGGCACCAACGGTTCGTTGCGCGCCTTCGGGTCGAGATACTGCGCCCGGTACTCCTGCAGGAAGCGCCGCATCGTGTCGATCGAGGCGATCTCGCGCGCCACGTCCTGGAACTCGATGCCCTGACCCTGGATCGGCTGAGTGATGACGTCGAAGGTGTGGGCCTGCGGCGACTGCGCCATCTTCGCCCCGAACTTGCCGCGCAACCGGTCGAGCGACAGCTGATCGTTGGCGAGCGCATAGGCGATGCCGACCCTGAGCACGTCCTGGCGTTCGCGGTCGTCGAGCGGCAGGGCGTCCTGCCAGCGCGCGCCGAGGATCGCCTCAAGTCGCTCACCGGCGGCGAGCCAGCGCTTCGCCTTCCACAGCACGTCGACCTTGAGCCGCGCCGCGTCGCCGCCCGACATGGTGGCGAGCAGCTCGAGCGCGGTGTCGGTGCGGCCGGCGTCGGAGAGCGCGCGCGCCTCGACGAGCCGCCGCTGCCGCTCGAGCGCGAGCGGCAACTGGCTCTGGCGCGTCTTGTTGAGCACCGCCAGCGCCTTCTCCGGCTTGCGGTCGATGAGGTGGACCAGCGCCAGATCGGCGGCGATCTGCGCCCGCGCCGCCCCCTTGAGGCGATTGTCGATCTGGTAGGTGAGCAGTTCCGCCGCCTGCGGCAGGAGATCGACCCCGACCAGCCGATCGGCGAGCTTGCGCACCAGTTCGTCGCCGCGCCGATCGATCGGCACCAGCTCGCGGAAGTCGTAATAGAGAGTGAGCGCGTCGATCGGCTTCAACGACTTGTCGGCGTCGTCGAGATAGAGCGCCAGGAAGCGCTTCTGCATCTCGTCCTGCAGCGCCCGCGCGGTCGGCGAATCGGGCGCCACCTGAAGCGCCGAGCGCATCGCCTGGAACGCCTCGCGATAGCGCCCGGTGTCGGCGAGCAGACCGGCGAGGAAGCGCAGGTTGCGCAGCTCGACCTCGTCGCCGCGCCAGCCGAAGGCGAGCGAGCGCATCCGTTCGATCGCCTGTTCCTTGTCGATCTTGCCGTCGCGCACCAAGTTGCGGACGATGTGATATTCCGCTTCGGCCTGCACCCGCCGGTCACCGGTGTCGATCGCCCGCTCGAACCGCGACGCCGCGTCTTCCGGCCGCCCCGCCTTGTCGGCGAGCCGCGCCTCGGCGATTTCGTAGCGTCCCTCGAGATCGCGGTCGAGCACGTCGGGTTCGACCTCGGCGAGCCGCGCCTGGGCGAGGCCGAGATCGTTGACCTCGATCGCCGCCTCCGCCGCCGAGACGTTGAACAGCGACTGGATCGTCTTCGGATAGGCGCCGAGCACGCCGGTGGCGCGCAGCGCGTTCTCGCGCGCCTCATCCCATTTGGCCAGATCGGTCGCCGCGATCGTCCGCCACAGCGACGCGTCGGAACTCTCCGCCACCTCGCTGCGCGACAGCGCCTCCCGCCCCTGCTTGGCCCGCCCCGCCAGCACCTGACCAGCACCGTAGAGCACGATGAAGCCGGGATCGCGGGTGGTCGCGGGAGCCTCGTCGGCGAGCAGCCGCAGCTGCGCCAACGCCTCCGGCGCGAAGCGACGACCGAGCAGATGCTCGGCGAGATCGATCCGCGCCTGTTTGCGGCCCTCCCCGCTCTCCTCGATCACCGTGTCGAACAGCGCGCGGCCCTTGTCGCGGAAGGTCGCCGCGTCGGTCGGCGCGAAGGCGGCCGGATCGATCTGCAGACGATGCAGTGACGGTTGGGCGCGACGCGGTTCCGCCGCGTGATCCTCGACCGTGCCGTTCGACAGGCTGAGGCCGCGCTCGCGTTCGATGCGCACCTCGCCGTTCTCGTAGACCACCTGGACGTCGTCGCCGTGCGGCACCAGCGCCACCCCGTGCGCCGACGGCAAGGTGTCGAGGTCGACCATGCTCTGCGCCTTGAGCAGGCCGCGCGCCGGCGGCTGCGCCGTCACCACCACGATGCGATCACCGATCACCGGATCGACGAGCTCGCGCACCGCCCCGCCGTCGGGCAGGTCGATCTTCAGGCTGCGGTTGCCGTCGCCGCGCACGAAGCGGCGCAGGGTCAACGGCTTGGTCGGCTCGAGCACCATCTCGCCGAGCGACAGCACCCAGGCGTTGCCGTCCGGCGACAGGGTGGTCAACAGCGGATCGGCGAGCTGGACGCGCAACGCCGTCCACGACTTGCCGCGGATCGCCGAAACGCCCTTGGCGAGCGGTCCGAGATTGGGCGCGACGTCGCGCACGTCGATCTCGCGCGAAGTGTCGAACACCAGCCACAGCACCTCGCCGCGGGTGAACGCGGCGGCGGCGATCCGATCGGCGAAGGGGAAGGTGACCCGCACCATGTCGCCGATGCGCTTGGTCTCCGCCTTGACGACGTCGCCGACGATCGAAGCCCGGCGCGGCGCCAGCGACGGCGGCCGCTCACCGGTCGGCAGCTCGATCACCGACGAGCCGCCCTCGCCGACCGGCGGCGGCTGACGAGTCGGCGCCGGCGCCTCGGCCTGCGTCAACGGTTGTTCGACGACCGCCACGGCAGGTCCGGGCGTCGCTTCGGGTGCCTTCGCCGGCGCCGGCGGAACGACCCGAGCCGGGGCGGCCGCCGACGGCGGCGGCGTCACCGCCTC
>JAAYVT010000581.1 GCA_012517025.1 Phyllobacteriaceae bacterium
CCCGCTCCTTCATCGCGGCCGGCGCGTTGTTGAGCATGTTCATGACGATCGGCGCGCCGCAGAAGTTGGTGACGTGCTCCGTCGCGATGGCGTCGAAGATCTTGTCGACGCGGACGGCGCGCAGGCACACCGAGGTGCCGGCGACCACCGCCATGGTCCACGGGAAGCACCAACCGTTGCAGTGGAACATCGGCAGGGTCCACAGATAGACCGCCTCGGCGCCGAGGTTCCAGGTGAGCGCGTTCGACACCGCGTTGAGATAGGCGCCGCGATGGTGATAGACGACGCCCTTCGGATTGCCGGTGGTGCCAGAGGTGTAGTTCAGCGCGATCGCCTGCCACTCGTCGTCCGGGAAGGTCCACGGCGCGTCCGGGTCGCCCTTGGCGATCACGTCCTCGTAGGTCATCGAGCCGATCAGCTCGCCGCCCTCGTACTGCGGATCGTCGATGTCGACGACCACGATCGGACGGCCGAGCATCTCCACCGCCGCCTTGGCGATCTTGGAGAACTCGCGATCGGTGAACAGGATCGGCGCCTCGCCGTGGTCGAGGATGAAGGCGACGGCTTCCGGATCGAGACGAGTGTTGATGGCGTTGAGCACGCCGCCCATCAGCGGCACGCCGAAATGCGCCTCGTAGAGCTCGGGCGTGTTGGCGGCGAGGAAGGCGATGGTGGTGCCCTTGCCGTAGCCCATCGCGGTCAGGCCGGAGGCGAGACGGCGGCAGCGCGTCGCCACTTCGGACCAGGTCCGGCGCAGCGTGCCGTGCACGATCGCGATCTTGTTCGGCCAGATCGCGCTCGACCGCTCGAGGAAGGTCAGCGGCGTCAACGCCACGAAGTTGGCGGCGTTGCGATCGAGATCGGTTTCGTAAGGGTTGCGGGCGGTCACTCGGGCTCCCTCCTGGGGTGGCGTCCCACCGCGTCGGCGGCCGACGGGTGCGGGATCGTTGATTGGGTCGGACGCTAACAATGCGAGTTTGCGCAAAGCTGTCCGATTGTTGACGAATTGTTTCAAGTCCTCCATCCAAAAGTCGTAGGAAAGATGGACTATTTCGCAAATGCGAGAATCAACGCGCGCGAGACCAAGTGACATCCTTGGCGAGGACATATCCTGCACCGTAGACGGTCTTGATCAACTGTGGTTTGCGCGGATCCACCTCGATTTTCTTTCGCAAGCGCGAGATGCGGACGTCGATCGACCGTTCGTAGGGAAAGTCGTCGGCGTCGTCGCCGTCGGTCTGCAGCCGCTCGCGCGACAACACCCGGTTGGGCGCGCGGGCGAACATCAACAACAACGCGGCCTCGGCGGCGGTGAGATTTTCGACACGGCCGTCGTCGCGGGTCAACGTCAGATTGCCGACGTCGAAGGTCCATGGTCCGAAAGTGGCACGCGACAGGTCGGCGTCGCGGGCGGCCGACAGCAGCTGATCGTGACGGCGCAGCACCGCGCCGACCCGGGCGACCAGCTCGCGCGGCTCGAACGGCTTGATCACGTAGTCGTCGGCGCCGAGCTCCAGCCCGAGCACGCGGTCGGAGACCTCGGTGCGGCCGGTCAGCACGATCAGGCCGAAACGGACGTCGCTCCACATCTCGCGCACCAGGTCGAGGCCGTTCATGTCGGGCAGGACGAGATCGACGATGAGCAGATCCGGCGCCTCGCGGCGAATCGCGGCCCGCCCGTCGCGGCCGGTCTGGAAGGTGGCGACGTCGTAGCCGTAGGTCTCGAGCAGACCGCGGACCATGTGGCAGATGTCGAGCTCGTCCTCGACCAGATAGATCCGCTTCTTCATGGGTTCCGCTCCTTGTCGTCGCCGCCGCGGGCGCGCATGGCGGTGGCCAGCGCGGCGACGAGGTCTTCTTTTTCCCAAGGTTTGGCGAGAATCGGGACGTCCCGCAGATCCGCCGGAGTTTCCGTCCGGGCGAAGCCGGTGACCAGCACCATCGCGATGGCGGGATGCTCGGCGCGCAGCCGCCGGGCGAGATCGATGCCGGAGAGGCCCGGCATCACCACGTCGGAAACGACGAGGCGGATGTCGGGGATGCCGGCGACGAGGCTCAGCGCCTCCTCGCCGCTCTCCGCCTCGATCACCTGGAAGCCGAGGCCGATCATCTGCTCGAGCGTCATTCGGCGGACGTCGTCGTCGTCCTCCACCACGATCGCCATCTCGCCGGGGAACAGCGCCTCGCGGTCGGAGGAGGCGGCATCGACCGTCGGGGCGTCGGGGACGGCCTCGGTCTCGGCGAAGAGCAGCGACACGGTGGCGCCGCGGCCCGGCTCGGAGACGATGCGGATGAAG
>JAAYVT010000582.1 GCA_012517025.1 Phyllobacteriaceae bacterium
ACCGACGTCGCCCGCGAGGCGGCGTCGATCGTGCTGCTCGACGACGATTTCGGCGCCATCGTCGCGGCGATCCGGCTCGGCCGGCGGATCTGGGACAATCTGCAGAAGGCGATGGCCTTCGTGGTGGCGGTGCACGTGCCGATCGCCGGACTGGCGCTGTTGCCGTTCGCGCTCGACCTGCCGCTGCTGTTCGGGCCGGTGCACATCGCCTTCCTGGAGATGGTGATCGACCCGGTGTGCTCGTTGGTGTTCGAGGCGGAGCCGGAGGAGGAGGACGTCGGCTCGCGACCGCCGCGCGATCCGCAGACGCCGCTTCTGTCGCGCCGGCTGCTCGCCTGGGGCGCGACGCAAGGGATCGTCGCCTTCGTCACTGTGGCGGCGGTGGAACTGTGGGCGGTGTCGCGCGCCATGCCGGTCGACGAGATCCGCGCCCTCGCCTTCTTCGCGCTGGTGTTCGTGCTGATCGGTCTGGTCTTCGTCGGCCGCACCTTCGACGATCGCGGCTTCGGCCTGCTGCGCCGGCCCAACCCGACGCTGGCGGTGATTCTCGGCGCCGTCGTCTCGGTGCTGACGCTGTCGCTCGCCTGGCCGGCGGCGCGCGAGTTGATGCGGTTCGGCCCGCTGCACCCCGACGATCTCGGCCTCACCGTCGCCGCCGGTCTGGCGACGTTGCTGTTGCTCGAGGGACTGAAGCGACCGTTGCGACGGCTGGCGGGCTGAGCGCGAGGGCGGCCGGCGGCCGCCCCCTCGCCTTCGTGCCGGATCAGCCGGTGTTGCGCAGACCGGCGGCGATGCCGTTGATGGTGATGAGGATGCCGCGCTGGGTCTTTTCCTCGACCTGACCGCGGCGCCACCGCCGCAGCAGCTCGACCTGGAGATGGTTGAGCGGCGCGATGTAGGCGAAGCGGTGGGCGATCGAGCGCGCCAGCGTCGGGTTGTCGGCGAGCCGGTCGTTCTCGCCGGTGATCGCGGCGAGCGCCTTCACGGTGCGGTGCCATTCGGCGTCGATGGCGGAGAAGATCGCCTCGGCGAGCTCGCGATCGGGCACCAGATCGGCATAGCGACGAGCGACGCCGAGATCGGCCTTGGCCAGCACCATGTCCATGTTGGAGACGAGGGTGCGGAAGAACGGCCATTCGGCGTTCATCGTCCTGAGCATCGCCCAGGTCGCCTCCGGGTTCTCGGCCACCACCGCCTCGATCGCCGAGCCGAAGCCGTACCAGCCCGGCAGCGTCACCCGGCTCTGGCCCCAGGAGAAGCCCCAGGGGATGGCGCGCAGATCCTCGATCCGCCGCGTCGCCTTGCGCGAGGCCGGGCGCGAGCCGATGTTGAGCTGGGCGATCTCGGCGATCGGGGTGGCGGCGAAGAAGTAGTCGGTGAAGCCGGGGGTGTCGTAGACCAGCGCCCGATAGGCCTTGCGGCTCACCTCCGAGAGGCGCTCGGCGAGGGCGAAATACTCCGGCGGCGCCTTTTCGGCGCGCTGCAACAGCGTCGCTTCCAGCGCGGCCGACATCAACGTCTCGAGATTGCGCCGGCCGATCTCCGGGTTGGCGTATTTGGCGTTGATCACCTCGCCCTGCTCGGTCAGGCGGATCTGGCCCTTCACGGTGCCGGGCGGCTGGGCGACGATCGCCTCGTAGGACGGGCCGCCGCCGCGTCCGACGGCGCCGCCGCGTCCGTGGAACAGGCGCATGGCGATGCCGGGCTTCGACTGGAACAGCCGCGCCAGCGCGGTCGAGGCGCGGTAGAGCTCCCAGGTCGAGGTGAAGTAGCCGCCGTCCTTGTTGCTGTCGGAGTAGCCGAGCATGATGTCCTGCTCGGCGCCGGAGGAGCGCACCAGCGCCTCGATGCCGGGCAGGTCGTAGAAGCCGCGCATGATCGGCTCGGCGGCGCGCAGGTCGTCGATGGTCTCGAACAACGGGGTGACGACGAGGTCGACGCTCGCGGTCTCGCCGGGGCCGACGGTGCCGCGCATCAGGCCGCATTCCTTCTGCAGCACCAGCACCTCGAGCAGGTCGGAGACCGTCTCGGTGTGGCTGATGATGTAGTGACGGATCGCCTCCGCGCCGAAGTCGGCGCGCATCCGCCGCGCCGTCTCGAACACCGCCAGCTCGCCGGTCGCCAGATCCGAATAATCGACGTTGGGGACGCGCAGCGGGCGCGGATCGGCGAGCACCGTCAACAGCAGAGCGCGGCGGGCCTCCTCGTCGAGGGCGAGATAATCGGCCTCGACGCGGGCGCGGGCGAGCAGCTCGGCGATCACCAGCTCGTGCTGATCGGAGCTCTGGCGCAGATCGGTGGTGGCGAGGTGGAAGCCGAAGACGTCGACGGCGCGGATCAGCGGTCCGAGCCGGAGACCGACCAGCGGCGCACCATGGTTGCGGGTCAGCGAATCCTCGACGATGCGCAGATCGCGCAGGAACTCGTCCGATCCGGCATAAGGCGCGGCGGCGGCGACGGCGTCGCGCTTGACGCGCTTGCCGAGGAGCTTCTCCCAGGTGGCGGCGAGGCGGGCGTAGATGCCGACCAGGGCGCGGCGATAGGGCTCGTCGCGGCGCTGGGCGCTGACGTCGGGCGAGGCGTCGGCGAGGGCGCGCAGCTCGGCGGTCTGCGACACCAGCATGCCGGAGACGGCGAGCTCGCGACCGAGGCGATGGATCTCCTCGAGATAGTGGTCGAGGGCGACCTCGCAGTGCCGCTTCATCGCGGTCTCGAGCGTGGCGGCGGTGACGTTCGGGTTGCCGTCGCGGTCGCCGCCGATCCAGTTGCCCATGCGGAAGAACGAGGGCACCGGCGCCCCGACCAGATCCTCGAGATCGGCGTAGAGACGCGGGATCTCGGTCAGGAAGGTCGAGCGATAATAGCCGAGGGCGTTCTCGATCTCGTCCTCCACCGTCAGCTTGACGAAGCGCAGGATGCGGGTCTGCCACAGCTGGGTGACGTGGGCGCGGATCGCCGCCTCGTCGACGGCGCGGTCGCGTGGGTTGGTGAGGCCGTCGCGGTGAGCCAGGAGCCGCGCGATCGCGCGCTCGGCGTCGAGGATCGACTGGCGCTGCACCTCGGTCGGGTGAGCGGTCAGGACCGGCGACACCCAGGCGCGGCGCAGGGCGCGGGCGACCGCATCGCCGTCGATGCCGGCCTCGGCGAAGCGCTCGAAGGCACGCTCCAGACTGCCGTTGCGATGATCGTCGCGGGCGCGGTGCACCGCGCGGCGGCGCAGATGATGGCGATCCTCGGCGAGATTGGCGAGGTGGGAGAAATAGGTGAAGGCGCGAATCACCGACACCGCCTCCGGCGCGCTGAGGCGGCCGAGCAGGTTGGTCAGCTCGCGACCGGCGTCGGCGTCGGCGTCGCGCTGATAGGCGACCGACAAGCGGCGGATCGCCTCGACCACCTCGAACACCGCGTCGCCCTCCTGCTCGCGCACGATGTCGCCGAGGATCTGGCCGAGCAGGCGGATGTCGTCGAAGAGGGGGCGGTCCTTGTCGGCGTCGTCTTGGGCGGAAACCGGCGGCAGGGGCATGGAGCATCCTCGCGAACGGGAGGGGAGAGGCGGGGTATTAGACGAATGTAGAGCATCGCACGGGAAAGTCGCGCGCTCGTTTTGCGATGCGGCATCACGATGACGGAGGGGCTCGGGCGGGACCGCCGCCGGTGGAGACGCCGCCGGCGAGCGCACGAGGGCCTCGACCGGAGAGATTGCATCGCGCCCCTCGGTCGGCCAAGACTTCGTTCGGCCGAGACCGAAAGACGGCGGGCGTCGCGGCCCGCCGCGACCGGCCGGGGAGCCGGAGACCGGAGCCGATGACGTTCTCGCTGCGCCAGATTCAGTATTTCATCGCCGTCGCCGAGGCGGGCACCATCTCGGGGGCGGCGAGCCGGCTGGCCACCTCGCAATCGACGATCACCGAGGCGATCAAGGAGCTCGAGGCCGATCTCGGGGTCAAGCTGATCGAGCGGCACGCGCGCGGCGTCCAGGTCAGCCACAAGGGACAATTGTTCCTGCGCCACGCCGAGCGGATCTGGTCGGACGTCGCCGACGCCCGGCGGGCGCTCGCCGCCGACTTCCCCGTCACCTCGGGCCGGATCGTGATCGGCGTCACCTCGCTCGTCGCCGGCTACGTGCTGCCGGAGGTGCTCGCCCGCTTCCGTCGTGCCTTCCCGTCGATCGCGGTGCAGATCGTCGAGGACAGCAACGACTACCTCGAGCACCTGCTGCTCAACGGCGAGATCGACGTGGCGCTGGCGATCGTCTCCTCGCTCTCCGAGCCGCAGGCGCTGGCGACCCAGGTGCTCGACGAATACGCCCATCGGGTATGGCTGCCGCTCGGCCACGAGCTGGCCACCGGCGGGCCGATCGCCCTCTCGGCGCTGGTCGAACATCCGTTGGTGTTGCTCGACGACGACGAGATCCGGGTCGCCTCCGAACGGATGTGGCGGGCGGCGCATCTGCGCCCCAACGTGGTGTTCCGCACCGGCTCGGTCGAGGCGGTGCGCTCGCTGGTCGGCGCCGGCATCGGCCTCACCGTGCTGCCGGACCTGGTGTTCCGGTCGTGGTCGCTGGAAGGCCAAAGGCTCGAGGCCCACGAAATCGAGGCCGATCTGCCCAAGATCAAGGCAGCGGTGGTGTGGCGGCGCGGATCGGGCATCGGCCCGGCGACCCGCCGTTTCCTCGACGTCACCCTGGCGCAGCGGGTGTCGCGCGGGCGTTGAGGCGGGTCTCGGTGGCGACGACGCGGTCGCTCGGGGCGAAAATCCCGGTTTTCCGGCCCGAGACTTACCGCGATGCAAAATGATCCGATTCTCGGCAACGAGATATCGGAAATTCCGAAATCTCTTCGCAGAAGATTGAATTTGTGCGTGCGGCGCCGTCTCGGGCACCCTTTCCTCGATCAGATCCGCCCGACGAGGACGTCTTCCCCGATCGGGCCTCGAACGAGAAAGGGGTTCCGATGTCCGCCGATCGTTCCCGTGCCCGCGCGCTGCTCGCCGGGGTGCTCACCCTCCTCTCCGCCACCTCGACGCAGGCCGCCTCGCTCGGACCGGGAGAGGGCGAAGTCGACATCGTCGCCTGGGCCGGCTACATCGAGCGCGGCGAGACCGACAAGGCCTACGACTGGGTCAGCGAGTTCGAGAAGACCACCCAGTGCAAGGTCAAGGTGAAGACCGCCGGCACCTCCGACGAGATGGTGTCGCTGATGAACGAGGGCGGTTTCGACCTCGTCACCGCCTCCGGCGACGCCTCGCTGCGGCTGATCGCCGGCAAGAAGGTTCGCCCGATCGACACTTCGCTGATCCCGTCGTGGAAGGCGGTCGATCCGCGCCTGCAGGACGCGCCCTGGCACACGGTGGCCGGCGTCCATTACGGCACCCCCTATCAGTGGGGCGCCAATGTGCTGATGTACGACACCACGGTGTTCAAGGAAGCGCCGAAGAGCTGGAAAGTGGTGTTCGAGGCGATGGACTTTCCGGACGGCAAGCCCAACGCCGGCCGCATCCAGGCCTACGACGGCCCGATCTACGTCGCCGACGCCGCGCTCTATCTGAAGTCGGCCAAGCCCGAACTCGGCATTACCGACCCTTATGAGCTCACCGAGGCGCAATACGCCGCCGCCCTCGACCTGCTGCGCGCCCAGAAGAAGCTGGTGCAGCGCTATTGGCACGACGCCATGAAGCAGGTCGACGACTTCACCAACGAGGGCGTGGTCGCCTCCTCGTCCTGGCCGTTCCAGGTTAAGCTCTTGATCTCCAACAAGAAGCCGATCGCCTCGACGATCCCGCAGGAAGGCGCCACCGGCTGGGCCGACACGACGATGATGCACGTCGACGCCGCCCATCCGAACTGCGCCTACATGTGGATGGAGCATTCGCTGTCGGCCAAGGTGCAGGGCGACGTCGCCGCTTGGTTCGGCTCGGTGCCGGCGGTGCCGGCGGCCTGCAAGGGCAACGAACTGCTCGGCGAGGAAGGCTGCAAGACCAACGGCTCGGAGGAGTTCGCCAAGATCTCGTTCTGGCGCACCCCGACCGCCAAGTGCTCCAAGGCCGAGGGCTGCGTGCCCTACAGCCGCTGGGTCTCCGACTACATCGCCGTCCTCGGCGGTCGCTGACCGGCGCGCGGGGGCCGTCCCTTTCCGGTCCCCGCGCCCCTTTCGAATTCATTCCGCATGCACGTCGCGCCGACGGAGACTGCAGCCGTGTCCGCATCGTTCACCCCTTCCGCCGCCTCCGCGCGTCCCACCCTGGCCGTCCGTCTCGCCGGCGTGACGCGCCGCTTCGGGCCGGTCACCGCGGTCGACGGCGTCGACCTGGAGATCGAGGAGGGGGAATTCTTCGCCATGCTCGGCCCGTCGGGCTCGGGCAAGACCACCTGCCTCAGGCTCGTCGCCGGTTTCGACCAGCCGACCAGCGGCCACATCGAGATCTTCGGCGAGACGGCGGAGGGGCTGCCGCCCTATCGCCGCGCCGTCAACACGGTGTTTCAGGACTACGCGCTGTTCCCGCACATGAACGTCGGCGAGAACGTCGCCTACGGCCTCAAGGTGCGCGGCGTGGCCCGTGCCGACCGGGAGAAGGCGGCGCGCGAGGCGCTCTCGCTCGTCCGGCTCGAAGGCTACGAGAGCCGCCGCCCGGCGCAGCTCTCCGGAGGTCAGCGGCAACGGGTAGCGCTCGCCCGCGCCCTCGTCCTGCATCCCCGCGTCCTCCTCCTCGACGAGCCGCTCGGCGCGCTCGATCTGAAGCTGCGCGAGGAGATGCAGGTGGAGCTCAAGGCGCTGCAACGTCGGCTCGGGCTCACCTTCGTCTTCGTCACCCATGATCAGGGCGAGGCGCTGTCGATGGCCGACCGCGTCGCCGTCTTCGCCGACGGCCGGCTCGTCCAGGTCGGCACGCCGGAGGAGGTCTACGAGCGGCCGCGCACCCGGTTCGTGGCGGATTTCGTCGGCTCCTCCAACATTCTGCCGGCCGACCTCGCCGCGTCGCTCGGCGCGGCGGCGGTCGAGGCCAGTCTGCGGCCGGAGCGGATCGCGCTCTTCGCCACGCCGACCGAGATCCCCGGCGATCGGCTTCGGCTCGAGGCGACGGTCACCGACGTGCTCTATCAGGGGGCGACGCGGCGGGTGATGGCACGTACCGACGGCGGGCTCGACGTCGTCGTCTCGGATGCCGGCCACGGGCCGCGTCCGGTGCTCGGCACCCGCGTCCATCTCGCCTTCGCCGCCGCCGCCCTCCAGCCGTTGGAGGCCGCATGAGCGCGATCTCGACCCCGCTCGCGGCGCCGACGGAGAGCTGGCATCGACGCGTGAGCGATCTCTTGGTGGCGCGGCCGAAGCTGCTGCTCGCCCTGCTGCTCGCGCCGCCGTTGATCTGGCTCGGCGTCGTCTATCTCGGCTCGCTCGTCGCGCTGCTGGCGCAGAGCTTCTTCTCGCTCGACGACTTCTCCGGGGTGATCGACCGTACCCCGACGCTCGCCACCTGGGCGAGCCTCTTCCGTCCCGCCAATCTCGACATCGTGGTGAGGACCGCGACGATGGCGGCGGTGGTGACGGTGGCGGCGGCGCTGATCGCCTTTCCGATCGCCCATTACGCGGTGTTCCACGCCGATCGGCGGATGAAGGCGCTGTTCTACGTCGCGGTGATGCTGCCGCTGTGGTCGAGCTATCTCGTCCGCGTCTACGCCTGGAAGCTGATCCTCGCCAAGGAAGGCATCCTCGGCTGGCTGTTCCGCGCGGCGCATCTCGACGCGGTGCTCGACGGCATCCTGGCGCTGCCGGTGGTCGGCGGGCCGTCCTTGTCGGCGAGCTACATCGGCACCTTCCTGGTGTTCCTCTACGTCTGGCTGCCGTTCATGATCCTGCCGATCCAGGCCTCGCTCGAGCGGGTGCCGGGAAGCCTGATCGAGGCCTCCGCCGATCTCGGCGCCGATCCGCGCCGCACCTTCCGCGAGGTCGTGTTGCCGCTGGCGCTGCCGGGCGTGGCGGCGGGCTCGATCTTCACCTTCTCGCTGACCCTCGGCGACTTCGTCATCCCGCAGATCGTCGGCGGCTCGCAGCTCTATCTCGGCCAAGCGGTCTACGTGCACCAGGGCACCGCCGGCAACATTCCGCTCGCCGCCGCCTTCTCGGTGGTGCCGGTGGTGATCATGGCGGTCTATCTCGCCGTCGCCAAACGACTGGGGGCCTTCGATGCGCTCTGATCGCCGCCCCGCCGGCCTCGGCCTGACGCTCTCCGCCTTCGCCGGCCTCGCCTTCCTGCATCTGCCGCTGGCGGTGGTGGTGCTCTACGCCTTCACCACCGACGAGAAGAGCTATTCCTTCCCGCCGCCGGGCTTGACGCTGAAGTGGTTCGCGGTGGCGGCCGGACGCGAGGACGTGCGCGCGGCGATCGGCCTGTCGCTGCAAGTGGCGGCGACGGCGACGGCGATCGCGCTGGTGCTCGGCACGCTCGCCGCGGCGGCGGTCGCCCGCTCGCGGTTCTTCGGACGGGAGAGCGTGTCGCTGCTGCTGGTGCTGCCGATCGCGCTGCCCGGCATCATCACCGGCATCGCGCTGCGCTCGGCCTTCAACCTGCTCGAGATCCCGTGGTCGTTCTGGACGATCGTGCTCGGCCACGCCACCTTCTGCATCGTCGTCGTCTACAACAACGCCGTCGCCCGCTTCCGCCGCACCTCGACGGCCTTGATCGAGGCGTCGATGGATCTCGGCGCCGACGGCTTCCAGACCTTTCGATGGGTGGTGCTGCCGAACATCGCCACGGCGCTTCTCGCCGGCGGCATGCTCGCCTTCGCGCTGTCCTTCGACGAGGTCATCGTCACCACCTTCACCGCCGGCCAGCAGACGACGCTTCCGATCTGGATGCTGTCGGAACTGGTGCGCCCGCGCCAACGCCCGGTGACCAACGTGGTCGCCGTCTTCGTCGTCGCCGTCACCTTCCTGCCGATCCTTCTCGCCTACCGGTGGACGAGAGACGGCGGAACGGTCGCCGGCCAGGGAAAATGACCAGGAGGCCCGCTCCCATGACCGACGCATCCCTCACCCTGCCCACCCGCATGCGCATCGGCGCCGAATTCGTCGAGGGCACCGAGCCCGGCGAGACGGTGCTGGCGCCGGCGACCGGGGCGACCGTCGCCGACTTGCCGGAGGCCTCGCTCGATCAGGTCGACGCGGCGGTGGCGGCGGCGACCGACGCCTTCGCCGGCTGGTCGCAGGAGACCCCGGCGGCGCGCGCCGCCGCCCTGCTCGCCATCGCCGACCGCGTCGAGGCGCAGGCCGAGACCTTCGCCGCGCTCGAATCGCTCAATTGTGGCAAGCCGAAGCACCTCGTTCTGCGCGACGAGATCCCGGCGATCGTCGACTGCCTGCGCTTCTTCGCCGGCGCGGCGCGCTGCATGCCGGGGTCGGCGGCGGGCGAATATCTCGCCGGCCACACCTCGATGATCCGCCGCGACCCGATCGGCGTGGTCGGCCAGATCGCGCCGTGGAACTATCCGCTGATGATGGCGGCGTGGAAGATCGGCCCGGTCATCGCCACCGGCAACACGGTGGTGCTGAAGCCGTCCGAACAGACGCCGCTCACCACGCTGAAGCTCGCCGAGATCTGCGCCGACGTGCTGCCGCCCGGCGTCGTCAACGTCATCCTCGGGCGCGGCGAGAGCGTCGGCTCGGCGCTGATCAACCACCCCAAGGTGGCGATGGTGTCGCTGACCGGCGACGTCACCACCGGACGCAAGGTGCTTTCCGCCGCGGTCAAGACGATCAAGCGCACCCACCTGGAACTCGGCGGCAAGGCGCCGGTGATCGTGTGGGACGACGCCGACGTCGCCGCCGTGGTCGACGGCGTGCGCACCTTCGGTTACTACAACGCCGGCCAGGACTGCACCGCCGCCTGCCGCATCTACGCGCACGAGAAGATCTACGACCGGCTCGTCGCCGATCTCTCCGCCGCCGTCTCGACCATCGTCTACGGCCGTTCGGAAGACGGTGACAACGAGATGGGGCCGCTCATCTCGGCACGGCAGCGGGCGCGAGTGGCGAGCTACGTCGAGCGGGCGCAGGAGCAGAACCACATCGAGGTCACCGCCGGCGGCGCGGTCGGCGCCGGTTCCGGCTTCTTCTTCCAGCCGACGGTGGTCGCCGGCGCCCTGCAGTCGGACGAGATCGTGCGGCGTGAGGTGTTCGGACCGGTGGTCTCGGTCACCCGCTTCGGCGACGCCGACGACGTGATCGGCTGGGCCAACGACAGCGACTACGGGCTCGCCTCGTCGGTGTGGACGAAGGACGTCGGCCGCGCCATGGCGGCGGCGGCCCGCCTCCAATACGGCTGCACCTGGGTCAACACCCATTTCATGCTGACCAGCGAGATGCCGCACGGGGGCATGAAGAACTCCGGCTACGGCAAGGACATGTCGCTCTACGCGCTCGAAGACTACACCGTCGTTCGGCACGTCATGATCAAACATTGAGCATGCGCATATCTTGATCCGTCGCGTCTTCCAGGCAAGATGCGACGGACAGGAGAGAAAAACGTCCGCAGGAGAATTTCGCGACAACGGACCTTCGGGGGCTGATTCATGACAGAGAGCAACATCGACGCGATAGAGCACCGCATCCTCGAGGAGGATGTGCATACGCTCCACAAGATGGGTTACGCGCAGGAACTCGCGCGCAACATGCACGCCTTCTCGAACTTCGCGATCTCGTTTTCGATCATCTGCATTTTGGCGGGCGGCATCACGTCGTTCCAGCTCGGCTTCTCGGCGGCCGGCGGCTTCGCGATCGGCGTCGGCTGGCTCGTCGGAGCGGTGTTCGCGTTGATCGTCTCGGCGTCGATGGCGCAGATCGCCTCGGCCTATCCGACCGCCGGCGGCCTCTATCACTGGGCCTCGATCCTGGGCGGTCGCGGCTGGGGCTGGGCCACCGCCTGGATCAACATGCTCGGCCTGGTGTTCGTCGTCGCCTCGGTCGACGTCGGCGTCTATCTCCTGACCCAGAGCCTGATCCTCGGCCCGATTCTCGGCATCGACACCACCGACTGGGGCTTCTGGCCGCAGACCATCGCGGTGACGCTGATCGCGGTGAGCCAGGGCCTGTTCAATCATTTCGGCATCCGACTGACCACCCGGATCACCGACTTCTCCGGCTATCTGATCTTCGTCGTCGCGATCGCGCTGATCGCCACCATGTTGACGCACGTCGACCACTTCGACTTCTCGCGGCTCTACACCTTCGCCAACACAACCGGCGCGGCCGGCGGCGACGTGTTCCCGGAGACGAAGAGCGGCCTCATGGCCTTCTGCCTCGGCCTGCTGCTCACCCTCTACACGCTGACCTGCTTCGACGCCTCGGCGCACACCTCGGAAGAGACGGTCGACGCCAAGCGGTCGGTGCCCAAGGGGATGATCAACGCGGTGTTCTGGGCGGCGTTGTTCGGCTACGCCATGACCGCCGCGTTCGTGCTCGCCATGCCGGATCCGGCCGCCTCGGCCAAGCAGGGCGCCAACGTGTTCTTCGACTTGCTCGGCGGTCTCGGCCTGCCGAACTGGTACCGCGACACCCTCTACTTGGCGATCGTGGTGGCGAACTACGTCTGCGCGCTGGCCGGCATCACCTCGACCAGCCGCATGATCTTCGCCTTCGCCCGCGACGGCGGCCTGCCGTCGGTGCTGCGCCACGTCAGCGACACCCACCGGGTGCCGAGCGCGGCGATCTGGACAGCGGTGGTGCTGACCATCGCGGCCACCCTCTATTCGCCGGCCTTCGCGGCGCTCGCCGCCGGCTGCGCGGTGTTCCTCTACGTCTCCTATGCGATGCCGGTGATCGCCGGCGCGTTTGCGGAAGGCAAGACCTGGACCGAGTTCGGACCGTTCCGCCTCGGCGTGCTGTCGAAGCCGTTCGCGGTGATCACCGCGCTCGGCGTGCTGGTGCTGATCTTCATCGGCATCCAGCCGCCGAACGACATCCTGATCAACTACGCGGTCGGCGCGCTGGTGCTGCTGGTCGCCGGCTGGTTCCTGGTCGAGCGCAAGCGCTTCCAGGGTCCGCCGATCGGCGACAAGGCAGTCGCCGCCAAACACGACGAGATCGTCGCGGAGGAAGCGGCGGTGCACGAGGCGATCCACGTCGATTGACGCGAACATCCTCGACCGGCCCGCGGCCGGGCGAACCGAAAAGCGGGGTTCCGATCGAGCGATCGGGACCCCGTTTCCGTTTTCGCTTCCCGGATCGCCGGTCGACGCGGCGACGGCGGGCGCAAACGACACGGGCCGCGGCGTCTCGCGTGGAGACGCCGCGGCCCGGGAAGGCGGCCAAGGAGGAAGGGACGGTCAGTCCTTCGCCGCGAGCGAGGGCGCGCGCACCATCAGCGCCAGGATCTCGAACAGCACCTGGGCGCCGGCGTGGGCGGTGTTGGTGGTGGCGTCGTACTGCGGCGCCACCTCGACGACGTCGCCGCCGACGAAGTTCAGGCCGGCGAGGCCGCGCAGCAGCTCCAGTGCCTCACGGGTGGTGAGGCCGCCGACCTCCGGCGTGCCGGTGCCCGGCGCGAAGGCGGGGTCGAGGCAGTCGACGTCGAAGGAGAGGTAGACCGGGGCGTCGCCGACGACCGCGCGGGCCTTCGCCACGATCGCCTCGATGCCGAGACGCGGCACCTCCTCGGCGTGGACCACCGTCATGCCGCTGTCGGTGGAGAACTCCCAGATGTACTCGGACGCGCCGCGAATGCCGATCTGGATGGTCTTGGTCGGATCGAGCACGCCTTCCAGCACCGCCTCGCGGAACGGGCCGCCGTGGTGGAACTTGGTGTTGTCGAAGGGGCCGCCGGTGTCGCAATGGGCGTCGAAGTGGACGAGCGCCACCGGCCGGTCGCGGCCGATCGCCTTGAGGATCGGCAGCGTCACCGAGTGGTCGCCGCCGACGCCGAGCGGCACCACCCCGGCCGCCACCATCCGCGTCACGTAAGCCTCGATGTCCTGGTGACAGGATTCCAGGCCGTAGCGGCTGCGGAACGGCACGTCGCCGACATCGGCGACGCGGAGATCGTGGGTCGGCGCGCATTTCAGCACGTGTTCGTAGGGGCCGATGCGCTCGATGGTGCGCACCGCGCGCGGCCCGAAGCGGGCGCCGGAGCGGTTGGTGACGCCGAGATCCATCGGAATGCCGTAGAGCGCCACCTGGAGATCGCCGAAGTCGGGGCTCGCCGGATCGATCGGGTGGTGCGGCGCGTCGAGGAAGGTCGGCACTCCGGCATAAGGAGCCGAGCGGGTGCCGTTGGCGTCGAACACGCTCGCGGCGACGCGGGCGAAGGCGGGATCATGGATCGCGCCGCCGGCGGCATCTCCGTATTTCGAGCGCAGGCGGGCGAGTTCGGCGGGATCGATCATGCGGTTCACTCCGGAACGGCGGGAGACGGGGCCGTCTCCGCCCACAGGCGACGGGCGATGTCGCGAAGAGTCAGGGCCTCGAGGCGACGGTCGGAGAGCTCCGCCCCGGCCGCATCGGTGATGGCATATTCGGTCGGGCCGAGCTCGGAGAGGAAGACCAGCCGGTCGCTCTCCCCGGCGCGGGCACGCCAACGGGCGAAGCCCTCGCGCCACCAGCCCTCGAACAGCCGCAGCCACTTGGCGTGCTGCGGGAAATCGAGCTGCACCTGGATCTGGTTGCGCGAGGCGACCCGGCCCTGGAAGCTGTCGCAGCGGGCGAGGATGCGCGAGATCTGCAAGCCCATCTCCTCGGAGAGCGGCGGGATCATCTCACGATCGACGACGTAGTGGGAGAGATCGCAGGCGAGCCGCATTTCCGGCACCGCGTCGATCAGTTGCAGGGTCGAAAAGAGATCGTTGGTGATCGAAGCGCGGTGGGTCTCGAACTGGAGGGCCATCCCTTCCTCGCGACCGATGCGCAGCCATTCGCGCACCACGCCGACCTGCCCCTCGAGCCCGACCGGCATGACCTGGCCGACGATCACCACGAAGGGGGCGCCGATGTCCTTGGCGAGATGGATCGCCGGGCGCAGCTCGTCGATCGAGCGGGGAAAGGCGGTGAGCCCGCCCTCGAGGCCGTAGCGGGCGAAGAAGGGCACGGTCGCCCGGGCGGCGGCGAGATCCATGGCGCCGAGGTCGATGGTCATGCCGTCCCAGCCGTCGGCCGCGACCTGTTCGAAGCGGGCCTCGACCGGGGTTTCGGGCACGCCGGGGCGACGCAGCTCGGTCGCCCACAGGGATTGGTGCAGACGGAGCTCAGGCACGGGACGCCTCCGTCGCGACCGGGGCGGCGATGCCGTCGTCGGTGATCCAGATGCCGTTGGTCGGATAGTCGCGCTCGGTCTTCACCCGCCACAGCGCGGCCAGCACCTTCTTCTGGAAACCGAGATAGGTCATCGACGGCGGCGCCTTGCCGCGCGAGGCGGTGATCTCGGCGTCGAGCCCCGGCAGCTGCCAGAACGGCACGCCGGGGAAGGCGTGATGGGCGGTGTGGTAGGGCATGTTCCAAGCCATGCGGCGAACCAGGAGATTGGTGCGGGTCGAGCGGGTGTTCTCGAAGATGTTGGCGGAATGCGACAGGCCGAGATGCTCGATGGTGTTCTGCAACTGCTGCGTCACCTTGGTCAGGAGCATCGGCGCCAACCAATAGATCACCGCGAACCACGAATGGAAGGCGACGGAAAGAAGCGCGATCAGGACGTAACCGGCGAAGTGCAGCCGGCCCTCGCGGATCACGTCGGGCTTGCGGCCCTCGGGGATGTAGGGCTCGCGGACGATGCCGCGGGTGAAGCGCCAGATCCGGGCGGCGCGGGTCTGCCAATAGGTGATCCCGGTGAGCCACAGCACGTAGGAGCCGAAGGTGTAGGGCGGACGGCCGGCGAGTTCGCCGTCGCGGTCGAGGTCCTGGGTCCAGCGATGATGGGCGAAGTGCTGGATCTGATCGAAGTCGCGCGGATAGATCAGCACGAAGCCGAGGATGCGGCCGAAGATCTCGTTGAGCCTGCGCGTCTGGAAGACGGTCCAGTGGCTCATCTCGTGTTGACCGGCGTAGAGGAAGTTGATCAGCGTGCCGTGCAGCAGGAACACCGGCACCGCGACCCACGTTCCCCAAGTCAGATGCAGCAGCACACCGGTGACCAGGATCGCGCCGACGTGGCCGCCGAGCTGCAGGAAGCCGTGCGCGTTCGACTTCAGCGAAAGCGCCTTCAACCGATCCGGGCGGATCAGGTCGCGGCGGGCGAAGACTTCGTCATCCATGGCGGCTCTCCGAGGACGATCCGGCCGCGAAACGTCGGACCAGACTGCGGCCGACCAACGCGGTGACGGTGAGGAGGGTGAGGACGACGGAGGCCGCGGCCACCGCCGGATCGATGTTGTCGCGCAGGCCCATCCACATCAGGCGCGGCAGCGTCACCGCGTCGACCGAGGTGACGAAGAGCGCCACCGAGGTCTCGTCCCAGGAGAGCACGAAGGTCATCACCAGGGCGCCGGCCAGCGCGTGGCGCAGATTGGGCAGCACGATCTGGAAGGCGCGGCGGGCGAGCGAGGCGCCGAGGCCGCGGGCGGCGAGGTCGATGCGGCGATCGACCCCGGCGAGCGCCACCAGGAACAGCACCACCGCGAAAGGGGTCCCCATCACCACGTGGGCGAGGACGAGGCCGGGTTCGGTGTCGTAGGCGACCCAGGGCTGGAGGCCGGAGAGGAAGGTCAGCAGGAAATAGAGCACCATCGCCGAAACCACCGGCGGCACCACCATCGGCAACATCACGAAGCCGACCAGCAAGGCGCCGAAGCGCGGCCGGGCGAGCCACAGGCCGACCGAAAACAACGCCGCGAGGGCCACCGACAGGCCGGCGGAGGCGGCGGCGACGCGCAGGCTGACGAGAGCCGCCGAGCGCCAGGCGGGATCGGTGACCAGGGTCTCGTAATGGCGGAAGCTGATCGCCTTGGTCGGCATCGACAGGAAGCGGGCCGGGGTCAGCGAGATCGGGATCACCGCCAGGAGCGGCGCGAGCAGGAAGATCGCGATCAGAACGGCGAGGGTCAGGGCGGCCGGGCCGGGGCGATGGGAGCGGTTCGAGGCGATCATCATCGGCCTCCGACCAGATCGCGCGGCCGGGCGAAGCGGACGAACAGGGCCATCAACGCCGCCACCACGATCAGCAGGGCGAGCGAGATCGCCGCGCCGAGGCCCCAATCCGGGCTCTGGAACATCCGGACCCAGACGAATTCGGCGATCATCACAGAGCGGCCGCCGCCGAGGATCGCCGGGGTGACGAAGAAGCCGAGCGAGAAGACGAGGACCAACAAGGTCGCGCCGACGATGCCGGCCTTGGTCATCGGCAACCACACCGTCCAAAACGTGCGGATCGGCCCGGCGCCGAGACCGCGCGCCGCCATCAGCACGCGTTCGTCGACCCGGCGCATGGCCGAGGCGAGCGGCAGCACCGCGAAGGAAACGAGGAAGTGGGTCATGCCCACCACCACGCCGAATTCGTTGCGCACCAGGGTCAGCGGCTCGGCGAGGAGGCCGAGCTCGTGGCCCCAGGTGTTGAGCAGGCCGCGATTGGAGAGCAGCGCCACCCAGCCGAAGGCACGGGTCAGAACCGAGATCCAGAACGGCACGAGCACACACAGTTCGACGGCGAAGGACCACCGCGCCGTGCCGCGCACCCAGACGTAGGCGAGGACGTAGGCGAGGGTCACCGACAGCGCCGTGGTGGTCAGGCAGATGCGCAGGGTGCGCAGCACCACCGACAGGAGCAGCGGATCGGAGACCACCATCGCCCAGCGCGACAGGCCCGGCGTCGGCAGGGTGACGCTCCACGTCGCGATGCCGAGGAACGGCACCGCGTAAGCGGCGACGAGAAGGAGGGGCAACGGCGCGAGCAGGGCGGCGATGCCGAGTCGGGGGGAGATGCGGGGCTCGGCGGTCATCGGCCGGCTCCTCCTTCTCGTCCCTCGGCCGATCAGGCCGAGATCACCTTGGTGTAGGCG
>JAAYVT010000583.1 GCA_012517025.1 Phyllobacteriaceae bacterium
GCGCCGGCGTCGTGTCGCGCGGCCGCACCACCGCCGAGGCGCTGCAGAAGGCCGACGCCGCCGCCGGCCGTCTGGTCGCCGACGCCAAGGCGGCCGGCCTCGCCGACGCCGACGTCGCCACCTCCTCCTTCTCGGTCTCGCCGCTGTGGTCGACCTCCGGTTCGGACGGTGCGCCCTCCCACATCACCGGCTATTCGGTCGAGAACACCTTCGAACTGAAGATCCGCCGCCTCGCCGATCTCGGGCCGCTGCTCGAGCGTCTGGTCGCCGGCGGCACCAACGCGGTCTCCGGCATCGCCTTCGACGTCTCCGACGCCGACAAGCGCCGCGATCAGGCCCGCGTCGCCGCCGTGACCGCCGCCCGCGCTCGCGCCGAATTGCTCGCAGACGCCGCCGGCGAACGCATCGTCCGCGTCCTGGCGATGACCGAGGGCGGCGACGATCGCCCGATGCCGCGCGTCTTCGCCAAGGCGGCGATGCCGAGCGCCGCCGTGCCGATCGAGCCCGGCAGCCGCACCATCGTCGCGACCGTCACCATGACCTTCGAGCTGGCTCCGCGCGAGACCAAGTAGACGCTTTCGGAATTCCCCCCGAGGGACCCGTACGGGTCGGGGGAACACCCGGGGATCGGCAGCGTGAGGCGCCGCCCCCGGGCCTGGCACCGAGCGACGTCCGATACGTCGTCCCGGCGTCCCGCCGTCGAGACCACGCCCGCAGGGAAACCGGGCCACTCGGCGACACCGGACGGCAGATGCGAACCCCGCAGGGTCGGACTCCCTGCTTCGCGCCGTCGCCACGCTGCGAGACGAGAAGGCGTGCATCGCCCCGGCTCGCTCCTGTGACTGGAGAGTTGGAATGAACATCACCCGTGACGATGCCGCCTCGCGGCGGCGTGGAACCGCGCGTGCCGCGATTCTCGCCTCGGGCGTCCTCCTCGGCGCCGCCTCCTCGGCCTGCGCCGCCGAGGGTATCGCCTCCTTCTACGGCCGCTCCGAGCACGGCGGCCCGACCGCCTCCGGCGAGCGGTTCGACATGCACGCCCTCACCGCCGCGCACCGCACCGCACCGCTCGGCTCGCACATGCGCGTCACCAATCTGAAGAACGGTCAGAGCGTGGTCGTGCGCATCAACGATCGCGGCCCCTTCGTGCGCGGCCGCATCATCGACCTCTCGCGCGCCGCCGCCGAGCGGCTCGGCTTCATCGGCTCCGGCCTCACCCGCGTGTCGCTGGAGAGCGTCGAGGCGGGCGCCGCCGAACCGGCGACCACCGCCTCGGTCCCCGCAGCCACCCGCACGGCGAGCGCCGCGAAGCCCGAGACGGCCAAGAAGAAGTCGGCCACCGCCGCCACCGAGGCGACCCCGCCGGCTGCCGCGCCGCGGGAGACCGAAGAGAAGACCCGCCTCGCCCTGGTCGAGCGCGACGCCTTCCTGGTCCGCCGCAGCGGCGGCTCGAACTGAGCGACGCGCCGATCGGCGAACGAACGGAGCCCCGGACGAACGCCCGTCCGGGGCTCCGTCGCGTCCGGATCCGGTCTCACACCTCGGCGAAGGCGAGCTTGGCGCCGAGGCCGACGAAGGCGGCGGCGAAACTGCGGCGGATCCAGGCGAGCACGCGCGGCCGCGAGGTCACCTTCTCCCGCACCGCCCCGGCAAACAGGCCGTAGATCACGAACACCACCAACGTCGCCGCCATGAACACGCCGCCGAGCGCAGCCATGGTGACCAGCGGATGGGGATCGTCGGCCCGCATGAACTGCGGCAGGAAGGCGACGAAGAACAGCGACAGCTTCGGGTTCAGCAGGTTCACCACCACCCCGTCGCGGATGATCCGCAGATCCGAGCGCGGCGCCCGCGCCGCCTCGACGGCGAGCCCGCCGCTCTCCCGCAGCATCCGCCACGCCATCCAGCCGAGCCAGGCGACGCCGGCCCACTTCACCGTCGCGAAGGCGAGCGCCGAGGCGTGCAGCACGGCGGCGAGGCCGAACAGCGCCGCCGTCAGGTGCGGCACGATGCCGAGGGTGCAGCCGAACGCCGCCACCACGCCGGCCCGTCCGCCGCGACCGAGCCCGGCGGCGAGCGTGTAGAGCACCCCCGCCCCCGGCGCCACCACCACGATCAGCGTGGTGAGAAGGAAATCCCATCCGAACATCGCGCCCTCCGATCGAAGATCGCGAGCAAGATGTCACGCGCCCCGCCGACGCACCAGCGCGATCACTCCTCGCGCGGGATCGGCCGCGGCCGGCCGTCGTCGTCGACCGCGACGAAGGTGAAGACGGCGTCCGTCACCTTCTCGCGCGCGCCGCCGAAGAAGCGCTTGGCCCAGGCCTCGATGTGGATCTTCATCGAGGTGCGGCCGATGCTCTCGACGTCGGTGTAGACGCACAGCACGTCGCCGACCTTGACCGGACGATGGAAGGTGAGCGTGTCGACCTTGAGGGTGACGACGCGCCCGTGCGCCCGCTCGACGCCGCGGATGCCGCCGGCGGCATCCATCTGGGAGAGCACCCAGCCGCCGAAGATGTCGCCGTTGGCGTTGGTGTCGGCCGGCATGGCGACGACGCGGACGGTGAGTTCGCCGCGGTGGGTCTCGGGAGAAGGTTCGGGCATCGTGTCGTCTCGCATCGGTTGAGTCGAGACGAGCCTAACCAAGGCCGACGGCCGGCGGAACCCCGCCCGGCGCGCCGCACCCATCGCCGGACGACGGTTCAGGCGCGGTCGTAGAGGTGGTCGCCGGACTGCTCGACCAGCAGGCGCGCCTTCAGAAACACCATCTCGATCGCCGTCTCGCGATCGGCGAAGCGATCGGCGCGGATGAAGCGGTGCTCCTTGACGACCCCGTCGACCTCCTTGGAGATCACCCCGCAGAGCTGCCACTGCCCACCTTCCAGATAAGGCGTGGCGGTGACGACATGGCCGCCGAACTCGAGTTTCGGCGCGTCCTTCGCCTCGGCGGGCGCCTTCTCCAGGCCGAACAGACGTTTGAGCAGCGACATGCGACCCGTCTCCGCGTGAACGCGCCTCGGCCCCGCGTGACGGGGCCGAGCGCCTTGCGATCAGTTGTCGAGGAACGAGCGGAGCTTGCGC
The DNA here is from genome assembly GCA_012517025.1 of Phyllobacteriaceae bacterium. Classification (GTDB taxonomy): domain Bacteria; phylum Pseudomonadota; class Alphaproteobacteria; order Rhizobiales; family Ancalomicrobiaceae; genus Pinisolibacter. Next base: position 3,085 of record JAAYVT010000583.1, read on the forward strand.
GACCGCGACGGGTGCTTGAGCTTCCGGAGCGCCTTCGCCTCGATCTGGCGGATGCGTTCGCGCGTCACCGAGAACTGCTGGCCGACTTCTTCCAGCGTGTGGTCGGTGTTCATGCCGATGCCGAAGCGCATGCGCAGCACGCGTTCCTCGCGTGGGGTGAGCGAGGCCAGCACCCGCGTCGTGGTCTCGCGCAGGTTCGACTGGATCGCCGCGTCGATCGGCAGGATCGCGTTCTTGTCCTCGATGAAGTCGCCGAGATGCGAATCCTCCTCGTCGCCGATCGGCGTCTCGAGGCTGATCGGCTCCTTGGCGATCTTGAGGACCTTGCGCACCTTCTCCAGCGGCATGGCGAGCTTCTCGGCCAGTTCCTCCGGGGTCGGCTCGCGGCCGATCTCGTGCAGCATCTGGCGCGAGGTGCGGACGATCTTGTTGATCGTCTCGATCATGTGGACGGGAATGCGGATGGTGCGCGCCTGATCGGCGATCGAGCGGGTGATCGCCTGCCGGATCCACCACGTCGCGTAAGTGCTGAACTTGTAGCCGCGCCGATACTCGAACTTGTCGACCGCCTTCATCAGACCGATGTTGCCCTCCTGGATCAGATCCAGGAACTGCAGGCCGCGGTTGGTGTATTTCTTGGCGATCGAGATGACGAGACGCAGGTTGGCCTCGACCATCTCCTTCTTGGCCTGCCGGGCCTCGCGCTCGCCCTTCTGCACCATGTGGACGATGCGGCGGAACTCGATGATCTCGAGCCCGGTCTCGGTGGCGAGATTCTGGATCGCGCCGCGGAACTCCTTGATCGTGTCGCCCTCGTTCTTGACGAAATCCCGCCAGCCGCGAGTGCCGAGGTTCGCCACCCGGCGCAGCCAGTTCGGATCGAGCTCCGAGCCCTGATAGTTCTTCAGGAAATCCTCGCGTCCGACGCCGAAGCTCTCCGCCAGACGCAGCAGACGACCCTCGAAGCCCATCAGCTTCTTGTTGATGTCGTAGAGCTGCTCGACCAGGCTGTCGATGCGCGCCTGATTGAGCGACAGGCTCTTCAACTGCGAGATCAGGTCTTCCTTGAGCTTCTTGTAGCGCCGCTCCTGGGAGGGCGACAGCGTCTCGCTCTTCAGGCGACCCTCGACCAGCTGCTCCTGCAGCCGGGAGAGCTTCTTGTAGTCGTCGGCGATGAGATCGAAGATCTCCAGCACCTTCGGCTTCAGCTCGGCCTCCATGGCGGACAACGAGACATTGCCCTCCATGTCCTCCTCGCCGTCCTCGGCCATCTCGCCTTCGGTCTCGGCGGCGGCTTCTTCCTCGCCCTCCGCCTCCTCGCCGTCGACCGGCACCATCGGCGGGCCGCCGGCCTTGCCGTCGGGACCGGCGTAGGTCGCCTCGAGGTCGATGATGTCGCGGAGGAGAATCTTCCCCTCGTTGAGTTCGTCGCGCCAGATGATGATCGCCTGCAGCGTCAGCGGGCTCTCGCACAGTCCGGCGATCATCGCCTCGCGGCCGGCTTCGATGCGCTTGGCGATGGCGATTTCGCCCTCGCGGGAGAGCAGCTCGACCGAGCCCATCTCGCGCAGATACATGCGGACCGGATCGTCGGTGCGATCGGTCGGCTCGCGCGCGGCGGCGCGGGTCGGCAGATTGGGCGTCGCCTCGACGAGTTCGCCGCCCTCGCTCTCCTCCTCGGGCTCGGCCTCGCCGTTCTTGGCGGCCTCGTGCTCCTCGGCCTCCTCGGTCTCGACGACGTTGATGCCCATCTCGTTGAGCATCGCCAGGATGTCCTCGATCTGCTCGGAGGCGACCTGCTCGGACGGCAGCACCTCGTTGAGCTCGTCGTAGGTGACGAAGCCTCGCTTCTTGGCGAGCTTGATCATCCGTTTGACGGCGGCATCCGAGAGATCGAGAAGCGGACCGTCCTGCGTCTCGGGAGCCTGGACCTCGGCCTCTTCCTGCTCGCCCGCCTTCGTCGCCATGAAAGACTTCTCCTGAAACTGTTCGGGGACCGCGACCACCGCCCCGCCCTGCCGCGCCGCCGCGCGACAACGCGCGCGACGCGAGAGGGGAGCGACGATGCCGGCGCGCCGAAAGGTTGGATTACGGTGCTCGGGTTAAGCTCCGATTGACGGTGATCGATCGATACGACGACGCCCCACGGCCGGCGGTGGGCCCACCGAACCGAGAAGCGTCTTTCGGGATGCGCCCGACGTCCCGAGCCCCGTCCGCCCGCGCACATCCATTGCGGCGCCGAAGCGAGAGAGACTCGGGTGGTTATTTAACGAGCGAATCACTTTCTGCAAGGGTGATTCGTCGCACGAATCGGCCATGGATGCGAATCGTCCGGCCGCTTCACCCGTGCGTGCCGCCGGCGGCGAGCCCGCCCGTCCCGGCCTCGCCGGCGAGACGCCGGATCTCCTTGGCCTCTTCCGCCAGTTCCTGCGCGCGCCGGGCGAACTCTTCCTTGCGCCGAGAGATGTCGCGGGAGAACCCGAGGATCCGCGCCTCGACGACCTCGTCGGCGTCCGGCCCGATCGCCGCCACCTCGCGGTCGAGATCGCGCTCCATCTGCCTCAATTCCAGCCGGTCGAGGAAATGCCACAGGCACTGCTCGACCCAGGTCTCCGGCGGATGATGACCGAGCACCTTGAAGCGGCGGCGCAGATTGTGCCCGGCCGGATCGGTGACCCGCCCCTCGTCGTCGCAGACCTCGCCGCCGTGCAGCTCCTCGAGCAGGAAGAAGAAGCGCGGATCGATGCCCTCGTAGAACGACGACACCGACAGATCGGCGACTTCGGTCGCCATCCGGTGCAGCTCGCGCTTGAACGCCTCGTGCGGCTCGAGCCCGAAGTCGAGCGACAGCACCCGCTCCGCCGCCGCCTCGAAGAGATCCGGATATTCGACGCAGAGCCCGAGCACCACCCGCTCCAGCCCGACCAGATCGCCGCCCGGCATCGGCGGCATCGCCTGCGTCGGCGCCGTCCCGGCGCGAGACCCGCCGCCGCGTCCCCGCCCCTCGCCGCGCTCGCTGGTCCAGAACAGATTGGAGAGCTTCAGCCGGAACCGCAGCTGATAGGCGCGCTGGACGCGGGCGTCCTTGATCTCGTGGACGAGCTCCTCGAGCCGCTTTTCGAGCGCCGCCTTGCGCTCCGGCGTGTCGATCGCGGTGCCTTGCGTCTCCCGCTCCCACAGCACGTCGGCGAGCGGCACGGCGCGCGCCACCTCGGCGCGGAACGCCTCCGCCCCGCCGGCCTGGATCAGCTCGTCGGGATCCTTGCCGTCGGGCAGGAAGACGAAGTTGAAGGAGAAGCCGGATTTGAGGTGCGGCAGGATGCGGTCGATCGCCCGATGCGCCGCCTTGATGCCGGCCCGGTCGCCGTCGAAACAGACCAGCGGCTCGGCGGCGAAGCGCCACATCCGCTGGATCTGATCCTCGGTGAAGGCGGTGCCGAGGGTGGCGACGACGCCGGCGATCCCCGCCTGCCACACCGCGATCGCGTCGAGATAGCCCTCCACCACGATCACCGAGCCCTGATCGTAGGCCGCCGCCTTGGCGCGGTGACCGTTGAACAGCATCAGCCCCTTGTGGAAGAGCTCGGTCTCCGGCGAGTTGAGGTATTTCGGATTGTCCTCCGCCGACAACGCCCGCCCGCCGAAGGCGACCACCCGGCCGCGCTCGTCCTGGATCGGGATCATCAGGCGATTGCGGAAGCGGTCGTAGGAGGCCCGCCCGTCGTCCGGCTTGATGATCAGGCCGGCGTCGACCATCGCCTCCTCGTCGACCCCCTTGCCGAGGAGGAACCGCTTCAGCGCCTCGCGCTCCGCCGGCGCGTAGCCGACCCGAAACTCGCGCACGGTGCGCGGCTCGAGCCGCCGCTTCTCGACGTAGGCGCGCGCCGCCGCGCCCCCGGAGAGCTTCAGATTGTCCTCGAAGAACCGCGCCGCCATCTCGCAGACGTCGGCGAGGCTGGCGCGGTGCCGCTCCCGCTTCTCCTCGCGCTGGTCGAGCTTGGGCAGCGCGACGCCGACCTCCGCCGCCAGCCGTTCGACCGCCTCGGGGAAGGAGAGCCCCTCGGTCTCCATCAGGAAGCGGAACACGTCGCCGTGCTTGCCGGAGGAGAAGCAGTGATAGAAGCCCTTCTGGTCGTTGACGAAGAAGGACGGGGTCTTTTCCGGGTTGAACGGCGACAGCCCGGCGAACTCGCGCCCCTGCCGCTTCAGCCGCACGCGACGGCCGACGACTTCCGAAACGGGAAGCCGGGCACGGATCTCGTCGAGGATGTGCGGGGGATATTTCATCCCCCCACTATAGGAAATTCGGACCGCCGACGCACGTCGCCTCGTCGGTTCTCACCCGAATTCGCGCGCCACGTCCGTCCGCGCGATCCGAGCGAGCCCCGATCTCACCCCGCCAACGCCGCCTTGACCAGGCCGCTCGCGGCGCCGAAGTCCATCTCGCCGGCGAAGCGCGCCTTCAGCGCCGCCATCACCCGCCCCATGTCCTTCGGCCCGGCCGCGCCGAGCTCGGCGACCAGCGCCGCGATCGCCGCCCGCGCCTCCGCCTCGTCCATCTGCTTCGGCATGAATTCGCGGACGACGGCGATCTCCGCCCGCTCCTTGGCGGCGAGCTCGGGGCGCCCGCCCTCGTCGTAGAGCTTGGCGGAATCCTCGCGGCTCTTCACCAGCTTGGCGAAGACCTCGGCGAGCTCGCCGTCGCTCGCCCCGTCCGGACGACCCTCGTAGCGCACCGCGATGTCCTTGTCCTTGACCGCCGCCGACATCATCCTGAGCGTCGACAGCCGCTCCTTGTCGCCCGCCTTCATCGCCGCCTTCACCGCGGCGCCGAGTTCCTCGCGCATCGCTCCCTCCTCGTCCGATCATCGCGGCGACGCATCGCCGCCCCCCTCTCCATAGACCATTCCGACCGTCCGGGGGATGGGAGACGCACGACGCGGCCGCGACGACGGTTGACCGCCTGCGGGCTTCCCCCTATATCCCGGCCGATCGAGCGGGCGACGACCTTCGCGGGGTCGGACGTCGCGCGCCCGCGCGCCGGACCCCGTCCGCGCGTCGGGCCCCGCCCCTGCGCTTCCGGCGCGACCCCCGGCGTGGATGAACGAGATGACCGAAGACGTCTGGGCCGAAGCGAAACCGACCGCCCTGCTCGTGCTCGCCGACGGCACGGTGATCGAAGGCGTCGGCCTCGGCGCCACCGGATCGGCGGTCGGCGAGGTGTGTTTCAACACCGCCATCACCGGCTACCAGGAGATCCTGACCGATCCCTCCTACGCCGGCCAGATCATCACCTTCACCTTCCCGCACATCGGCAACGTCGGCGTCAACGACGAGGACATCGAGACCGTCAACATGGCCTCGACCTCGGGCGTGCGCGGCTGCGTGCTCAAGGCCGACGTCACCTCGCCCTCGAACTGGCGCGCGGCCCGCGACCTCGACGCTTGGCTGAAGGCGCGCGGCATCGTCGGCATCGCCGGCCTCGACACCCGCGCGCTGACCGCCCTGATCCGCGAGAAGGGCATGCCCAACGCGGTGATCGCCCACGCCGCCGACGGCGTCTTCGACCTCCCCGCCCTGAAGGCGGAAGCCGCCGCTTGGCCGGGCCTCGAGGGCATGGATCTGGTGCCGATGGTCACCTCCGCCCAGTCCTTCGTTTGGGACGAGACCACCTGGAGCCGCGGCGATGGCTACGGTCGCCAGAGCGAGCCGAAGTACCACGTCGTCGCCCTCGACTTCGGGGTGAAGCGCAACATCCTGCGGCTTCTCGCCGACGCCGGCTGCAAGGTGACGGTGCTGCCCGCCACCGCCACCGCCGACGAGGTGCTGGCGCTGAAGCCGGACGGCGTGTTCCTGTCGAACGGCCCCGGCGACCCGGCGGCGACCGGCGAATACGCCGTACCGACGATCAAGGGCGTGCTCGCCGCCGGCGTGCCGACCTTCGGCATCTGCCTCGGCCACCAGATGTTGGCGCTGGCGCTCGGCGCCAAGACCAAGAAGATGCATCAGGGCCACCACGGTGCCAATCATCCGGTCAAGGACTTCACCACGAACAAGGTCGAGATCACCTCGATGAACCACGGCTTCGCGGTCGATCGCGACACGCTGCCGGCGGGCGTGGTGGAGACCCACGTGTCGCTGTTCGACGGGTCGAACTGCGGCATCGCGGTCGAGGGCAAGCCGATCTTCTCGGTGCAGTACCACCCGGAAGCCTCGCCCGGCCCGCGCGACAGCCACTATCTCTTCACCCGCTTCCTCAACCTCGTCCGCGAGGCCAAGGGCGAGACGAAGATCCCCGAGCGGGCGTGATCGCCCGCCGGTCACGCCGGTGGGAACGGAACATCACACGGTTTCCGATGCGACCGTCGTCGCGTCGGAAACGGCTGGTTTTGCTGTCGCGATCCGCTCGAC
>JAAYVT010000584.1 GCA_012517025.1 Phyllobacteriaceae bacterium
CCGGACCGCCCGGCATCACCGTCGAAATCGCATGTTTGTAGACGAGTTGGGAGTGTCCGTCGCGGCGCAGCAAGACGCAGAAATTGTCGAACCACGTCACCACGCCCTGCAACTTCACGCCGTTGATCAGGAAGATGGTGAGAGGAGTCTTGTTCTTGCGAACGTAGTTGAGGAACGTGTCCTGGAGATTGGGAGCGCGGTCCGCCATGTTTTCTGACCTCTGTTCTTTATGTTGCAAGGCCCCGGTCACGTCATCGGACCGGTTTCTTTATCCGCACGGAGATTGCGGACGCCTCGGGTCTGATGTGGATGATAAGGAAATTTGACTACGTCGAACAGAGTTTTTGCAGTGCAACATGCCGAATAATCGCGCAGCGATGCGATCGGCACAGAGCTGTTGTGCCGAGGCAACGGTTTTCGCCGATACCGAGCATCAGACCGGCAGGTGCTCGGCCGAATCGTGGAAGGCCCGGCGCAGCGCCGGTGCGGTCTCGCCGGGGTGACCGTCGCCGACCGGCGATCCGTCGATCGAGACGACCGGCATCACCAGGGTGGTCGCCGCGGTGATGAAGGCCTCGGTGGCCGCCTTCGCCTCGTCGACGGTGAAGGCGCGCTCGACCACCCGGAGCCCGAGCTTGTCGGCGACCTTCAGCAGCACCGTGCGGGTGATGCCGCGCAGGATGCCGGTCTCGGCCGGGCGGGTGACGAGCTCGCGGGCGGCGGTGACGATCCAGGCGTTGGTCGAGGACCCCTCGGTGACGAAGCCCTGCGCGTCGACGAACCACGCCTCCTTGGCGCCGGCCTCCTTGGCCGCCTGCTTGGCGAGGCAGTTGGGCAGAAGCCCGACCGACTTGATGTCCACCCGCTCCCAACGGTTGTCCGGAACGGTGATCACGGCGATGCCCTTGGCCGCCTGCGCTTCGGCCTTGGCGCGATCGTGCGGCTTGGCGGTCATCACCACCGTCGGCGGGACCTCCGGGTTCGGGAACAGATGATCGCGCGGCGACTGCCCCCGCGAGATCTGGATGTAGATGCCGCCGTTCCTCACCCGGTTGCGCTTGATCGTCTGGCGCATGACGACGAGGAGCGCCGCTCGGCTCATCGGCATGCGGATGCGCAGCTCGCGCAGCGACCGCTCCAGGCGATCGAGGTGCAGGGTCGAATCGATCACCTCGCCGTCGCGGACCTCGCAGACCTCGTAGACGGCGTCGGCGAACAGAAACCCGCGATCGTCGATGCTCACGGCGGCGTTCACGTGGGGCAAAAAGCGACCGTTGACGTAGGCGATGCGGGACATGGCGGGGATCCTTTCCGTGGCGGGCGGCCTCAGCCGACGCCGAGCGTCTTCAGCTTGCGATGCAACGCCGATCGCTCCATCCCGACGAACTCGGCCGTCCTCGAGATGTTTCCGCCGAAGCGATTGATCTGCGCCACCAGATATTCTCGCTCGAAGATCTCGCGGGCGTCGCGCAAGGGCAAGCTCATGAGATGCTCGCCGCCCGTGGAGGTGGGCAGCGCGGGAAGCATGGCGCCGATTTCGGCCGGCAGAAGATCGGCGGTGATCACCGCGTCGTCGTCGCCGCGGGTCAGGATCATCAGCCGCTCGACGTTGTTGCGGAGCTGACGGATGTTGCCCGGCCAGTCGTGCGCCTGCAGCACCGCCATCGCGTCCTCGCCGATCTCGCGGATCGGCAGTCCGGCGGTGCGAGAGATCTGCTCCATGAAGTGGCGCACCAGATGCGGGATGTCGTCGCGCCGCTCGGCCAGCGACGGCACCCGGATCGGCACCACGGCGAGACGGTGGAACAGATCCTCGCGGAACCGCCCGTCCTGGATCTCGCGCTGCAGGTCGCGCGCCGTCGACGACACCACCCGGACGTCGACCTGCACCTTCACCGCACCGCCGACGCGGGTGAAGCTCTGCTCGACCAACACCCGCAGGATCTTCGACTGGGTCTCCTTCGGCATGTCGGCGACCTCGTCGAGATAGAGGGTGCCGCCGTGCGCCTCCTCCATCGCGCCGATCTTGCGGTTCGAGCCGCCGTCCTGCTCGGTGCCGAAGAGTTCGATCTCCATCCGCTCCGGGGTGATCGCCGCCGCGTTCAACACCACGAACGGTCCCTTCGAGCGGGTCGAGGTCTGGTGCAGCAGCCGCGCCGCCAGCTCCTTGCCCGATCCCGACGGCCCGGTGATCAGCACCCGGCTGTTGGTCGGGGCGATCCGCTCGATCTGCTGACGGAGCTGATGGAGGGTGGTCGACGATCCCAGCATTTCCTGTGTGTCGACAGAGCGTTCACGCAGCTCCTTCACCTCGCGCTTGAGCTTGGAGGCCTCCAGCGCCCGCTCCGCCACCAGGATCAGCCGGTCGGCCTTGAACGGTTTCTCGATGTAGTCGTAGGCGCCGCGCTTGATCGCCGAGACCGCCGTCTCGACGTTGCCGTGGCCGGAAATGATGACGACGGCGAGGTCGGGGTGCTGGCGCTTGATCACGTCGAGCAGGGCGAGACCGTCGAGCCGGCTCTGCTGCATCCAGATGTCGAGGAAGACGAGGCTCGGTCGTCGCTTCTCGATCGCGGCGAGGCATTCGTCGGAGTTCGACGCCAGTCGGGTGCCGTGTCCCTCGTCCTCGAGGATGCCCGCGATGAGTTCGCGAATGTCGCGTTCGTCGTCGACGATCAGAATGTCAGACGCCATGATCGATCGGTCCGTGCTCGTTCGAGGAATCGGATGCGTGGGAGATGCGGGTGGTGGTGCGGGTCACGTCGCCCTCGACCGGCTCGGCCGGCAGGGTCAGGCACA
>JAAYVT010000585.1 GCA_012517025.1 Phyllobacteriaceae bacterium
GTCCGAGCGCCAATCCGACCGACGTCGCCGCGGCGGTCGACCTGATCGCGGCGGCGAGGCGTCCGGTGTTCTTCGTCGGTCACGGCACCACGCTGTCGGAAGCCGGCCCGGAGATGACCGAGTTGCAGGCCCGCTGGGGCATCCCGGTCATCACCTCGCCGAACGGCATGGGGCTCGTTCCGGCCGACGATCCCCTGACCCTCGGCTTCATCGGCCGCAACGGCGCCTATCCGGCCAATCAGGCCGGCCGTTTCGCCGATCTGGTGATCTGCATCGGCACCCGTTTCGACGATCGCTCGTCGTCGAGTTGGCATCCCGGCTATTCGTGGAACTTCCCCACGACGAAGCTCCTCCAGGTCGACATCGATCCGTCCGAGATCGGCCGCAACTATCCCCCGACGCTCGGCATCATCGCAGACGCCAAGACCTTCGCCGGCCAACTGATCGCGGCCCTCGCCGAACGCGACGACGTCGGCCGCGAGACCTTCGCCGAGTGGCGTGCCGAGGTCGCCGGCTGGCGGGCGGAATGGGAGGCCTTCGTGCGGCCGAACTTCGCGCTCGACACCTCGCCGATCCGGCCGGAATTCGTGGTCGGCGCGCTCGCCGGCGTGCTTCCGGACGACGTGATCCTGTCGCTCGATTCCGGCGTCCACCACAACTGGTTCATGCAGTTCTGGCAGCCGAAGCGGGCGCAGAGCATGCTCAACAGCTGGGGCTATTCGTCGATGGGCTTCGGGGTGTGCGGCGTCCTCGGCGCCCAGCTCGCCGCCCCCGACCGGCCCTGCGTCGCCGTCGTCGGCGACGGCGGCTTCATGATGGCGCCGCACGTGGTGGCGACGGCGGTCGAATACGATCTGCCCTGCATCTGGATCGTCTGGAACAACTTCGCCTGGGGCGCGATCCGCGATCTCCAATACGGCCTCTTCGAGGGGCGCGAGATCGGCACCGCCTTCTATCGCGGCAACCAGGGTCCGGGGGGCGAGCGCTACAATCCCGACTTCGCCGCCTGGGCGCGGGCCTGCGGCGCCGACGGCGTCACCGTCACCCGCTCGCAGGATCTCGCCGGCGCGGTGGAGACGGCGCTGCGCAATCGCCGCCCCTGCCTGATCGATCTCCATGTCGACGCCGACGTCCGTCCGCCGTCGACGGGAACCTGGTCGCTCCCCCCCATTCCCCACAAGGAACCGATCTTCGGACGACCGCATCGCGCCGGCTGACCGACGACGTACGGAAGAACAACGAAAAGAACCGAACGGAGGACTACGCCATGACCCTATTCTCGCGCCGAAAACGCGCCACCCTGCGCCTCTCGGCGGCCGTCGCCGTCCTCGGCGGCGTCTGCGCCGCGGCGCCCGCCTCGGCCGACGACACCGGCCCGATCCGCATCGGCCTCATCTACACCAAGCAGGGCCCGGGAGCGGCGATCGGCGAATATCTCCAGCGCGGCTCGGCGCTGGCGGTGGAACAGGCCGGCGGCAAGGTGCTCGGCCGGCCGATCGAGCTGGTCTGGCTCGACGAGCCCAATCCACAGGTGTCGCAACAGAACATGCAGCGCCTGATCGACGAGAACAAGGTCGTCGCAGTGGTCGGCGGCAACTACTCCTCGTCGGCATTGGCGATGATGAGCGTCGCCAACCGCGAGAAGGTCCCGCTGATCCTGACCGGGGCGGCGGCGCGTGAGATCACCGGCAAGGACTGTTCGCGCTACACCTTCCGCACCCAGGCGACGGTGCCGGTGCAGATCGCCGGCCTGATGCCCTACGTGTCGCAGCTCGGCAAGAAAGTCTATTTCATCACCCCGTCCTACGCCTTCGGGCAGGACATCCTGCGTTCGGCGCGATCGCAGCTCCCGGCGATCGGGGCGAGCGAGGCCGGCGCCGACGAGGTGCCGGTCAACACCGCCGACTATTCCTCCTACATCCTCAAGATCCGGCAGGCGAAGCCCGACGTCGTCATCGGCGGCCTCGTCGGCGGCGACTTCTCGAACTTCCTGAAACAGTGGAACGAGATGCGGATGAAGGACAAGGTTCCCTACGCCGCCGTGGCGGTGACGGACACCGACTTCTGGGACGTCGGGCCGCAGGCTTCGACCGGCATCTTCATCAAGCCGTGGTACTTCGACAACCCGCAGAACACCGCCGCCGAGAAGAA
>JAAYVT010000586.1 GCA_012517025.1 Phyllobacteriaceae bacterium
GAGAAGTCGGTCGGCAGCGCCAGCGCTTCGTCGAGAGCATTGGTGTGCAGCGACTGGGTGTGCCCTTGCGTCGCCGCCATCGCCTCGATCGCGGTGCGCACCACGTTGTTGAAGACGTCCTGCGCAGTCAGCGACCAGCCGGAGGTCTGCGAATGGGTGCGCAGCGACAGCGACTTGTCGTTCTTCGGAGCGAAGTTCTCCTGGACGAGCTTCGACCAGATCAGCCGGGCGGCGCGCAGCTTCGCCACTTCCATGAAGAAGTTCATGCCGATCGCCCAGAAGAACGACAATCTCGGGGCGAAGGCGTCGACGTCGAGACCCGCCGCCTTGCCGGCGCGGATGTATTCGATGCCGTCGGCGATGGTGTAGGCGAGCTCGAGATCCGCCGTCGCCCCGGCTTCCTGCATGTGATAGCCGGAGATCGAGATCGAGTTGAACTTCGGCATGTTCTGCGAAGTGTAGGCGAAGATGTCGGAGATGATCCGCATCGAGGGCGCCGGCGGGTAGATGTAGGTGTTGCGGACCATGAACTCCTTCAGGATGTCGTTCTGAATGGTCCCGGAGAGCTTGGCCTGCGGCACGCCCTGCTCTTCCGCCGCGACGATGTAGAGGGCGAGAACCGGCAGCACCGCGCCGTTCATCGTCATCGACACCGACATCTGGTCGAGCGGGATGCCGGAGAACAGGGTGCGCATGTCGTAGATCGAATCGATCGCCACGCCGGCCATGCCGACGTCGCCGGTGACGCGCGGATGATCCGAATCGTAGCCGCGATGGGTGGCGAGGTCGAAGGCGACCGACAGGCCCTTCTGACCGGCGGCGAGGTTGCGGCGGTAGAAGGCGTTGGAATCTTCCGCCGTGGAGAAGCCGGCGTATTGCCGGATGGTCCAGGGCTGGGCGACGTACATGGTCGGATAGGGGCCGCGCAGGAACGGCGGCAGGCCCGGCCAAGTGTGCAGGAAGTCGAGGCCTTCGAGGTCGGCGGCGCCGTAGACGGGCTCGACGACGATGCCTTCCGGCGTGGTCCACGGCTCGGCGCCGTCGGCCGAGACCGGCAGGGCGACGGTGGCGAAGGGCAGGGTGCTGAAATCCGGGATGCGGCTCATCGGCCTCTCCTCGTGGGTCCCGGGGTCGGTCGCCGTTCGCGCCCTGACCCCGTCGGGTCCGAGATCCCGTCGATCCGCCGCTCGGGGCCGGATCGACGATCGAAGGGTTCGGGGCGATCGCTCGCCCCGGGGGCTTCAGGCGCCGAGCCGGTCGAGCGCGTCGGCGAGGGTCGCCGCGACGTCGACGCCGACGTGGACGAAGCCGGTGACGCCGGCCTTCTGATAGGCCGCCTTCTTGTCCGCGTCGGCGGGCTTGCCGGCGAGATAGAGGACGTCGCAGCCGGCGTCGGCGAGCGCCGTGGCGGCGGCCACCGCCTGCTCGTCGTAGACCGCGTCGGAGGAGGCGATCACCGCCGCCTTGGCGCCCGATGCCTTGTAGGCTTGGCTCAGCGCGGCGATCGAGGCGAAGCCGTCGTTGGTCAGCGCCGCGATGCCGCCGGCCTCGAAGAAGTTCTTCGACCAGGTCGACCGCGCCGTGAAGTCGGCGATGCGGCCGAGATTGGCGAGGAAGATCGTCGGACGCACCCCGGCGGCGTCGGCGCGGTCGCGCAACGTATCGAAGGCCTCGGCGAGCGGGCGCGGCTTGAAGGCGGTGACGTGCTCGACCGCGGCGACGGTCTTCGGCGTCGGGGCGGCGAGGTCCATCACCGCGGCGGCGGTCTCGGCGAGGTTGGGGAACTCCGAGACGCCGGTGACCGGCTCGCGGCGCTTGGCGATCGCCTCGGTGCGGGCCTTGGCGACTTCGGCGACCTTGGCGTGGAACGAGCCCGAGCGCAGCGCGGCGGCGATGCCGCCTTCCGCCTCGAGCGCCTGGAACAGCGCCCAGGCGGTCTCCGCCACCGCCTCGGTCTCGCCGTCGACGAGGCCGGAGCCGGCGGCCGGATCGGCGACCCGGTGCAGGTTCGATTCCTCGATCAGGATCGACTGGGTGTTGCGGGCGACGCGGCGGGCGAAGCCGTCGGGCAGGCCGAGCGCCTGGGTGTAGGGCAGCACCGTCACCGAGGCGGCGCCGGCGACGCCGGCGGCGAAGGTGGCGACGGTGGTGCGCAGCATGTTGGTCTGGCCGTCGCGCCTGGCCATCATCCGGCGCGCCGTCTCGACGTGGAGGCGCGGCGCCACGGGGGCGAGCCCGCAGGCCTCGAGCACCCGACCCCACAGCAGGGCGAGGGCGCGCAGCTTGGCGATCGAGCGGAACTGGTTCTGATCGGCGACGGCGGTGAAGCCGATCTTGGTGGCGGCGACGGCGAGGTCGAAGCCGGCCGCCTCGAGCGCCCGCAGATAGGCGACGGCGGTCGACAGCAGCGCGGCGAGCTCCTGCGCCTCGGAGGCGCCGGCGGCGTGCCAGACGCGGCCGTCGGCCTCGAGCGCGGTGCCGGGGAAGTCCTTCGCCGCTTCGGCGGCGGCGGCGATCGCGTCCTCGATCTTCGCCCCGATCGCGCCGGTGGCGGCGACGAGGCCGATCGGATCCTGGATCACCGCGAGGTCGACGCTCTTGCCCTGTTCGGCGGCGACGCCGAGGAGGAGCTTCGCCACGTCGGCGGAGCGGTGACCGGCGTCGACGCGGATCGGGACGAGGTCGAGATGGACGCCGGAAAGCAGCGTCTTGACGCAGCCGTCGCACGAGATCGTGAGACCGTATCCGTAGGCGTTCGGGCTCTCGGCGCAGACGAGATCGAGGCCGGAAGCGCCGCCCTCGAGATCCTCGAGCACCTGCGCGTTGGCGGTCTTGTTGCCGGGGACGTCGACGCGCGCCATCACCGTCCAGGGCGTGCCGGCGGCGCGCACACCGATCGGCCGCGGCTCGGGATTGCCCTCGTAGATCGGCTCGATGACGATGCCGTCGGCAGTCGTCGACTTGAGACGATCGAACGGCGTCGTCTTCAGTGCCTTGGTCGCCGCGACGACCCAGTCGTCGTGGCTGCGCGGGTCGAACGACCCCATCAGATTCATGGCCTTCGCGCTCACCGTCGTCTCCCGCTGTCTCGCCGCCGGCGAGCCCCCCGGCTCCCGGCGACGTCCGACCGAGCCTGATCCGGCTTGACGGGGCGTCGGTCGACTCTCCCCGACCGGTCCCGGCGCCGAAGCGGGGACCGGCAAGCCCCGTCGTCCGTTTCTCCCGTGACGCGACGGTCGGACGAGAGCGGCGGCGACGGTATCGCAGCCCCGATAGGGGCGATTTCCTGACTTTCTGGAATTAGACCTTGGTAGGGTGGTCTTGAAAGTCAGGGAACATACCTGTGACGTTCGTATGATGCGAGCTGTGACGGGCACCGTCAAAAGCGACAATTGATCGATTTAGCAAAGAGTCCACAGTGTCCCGCGAAGCGGAGAAACGTGAATGGACCGGGGTGTGAACGGCGGGCTCTATGGAGAAGCCCACAGGTTCTCCGTAGACGGCGAGATCGGCCGTACTCTCGATCGATTCGAAGCGAATCTGCGCCGTCAGGGCGCCACACATCTGCTCGTCACCGGCCTGCCGATGCCGCGCCGGACGATGTCGCGGTTGGTGGTGCGGTTCGACTGGCCCGATCTGCGTTACGGCGGACATCTGCTCGAGGTGGCTTCGGGCGACGGCCTGCTCGGCTGTTGTCTCGCCCATCCGCGCCCCTTCGGGGTGGTCGGCGGCCGTCCGGTGCTCGATTCGGCGACCTCGCCGGGGGGCGCCCATCCGGCTTTGGGAACCTCGGATCTGCTGGCGGCGGCCGGCGGCGCCGAAGCGGTGTTGATCGCGGTGCCGATCCACGACTTCTCGCCGTGGCAAGGGTGCGTGATCGTCGCCGGTCCGGAGCTGGCGGTCGGGCCGGCGGCGTTGGACGAATTCCATTATTTCTGCAAGGCAGCCCTGCGCGCCCTGCTGAGAAACGGTCGCGTCGAGACCGCGCGTCCGGGTGACCTGTCGGAGCGGGAGCGCGACGTGCTGCGGCTGACCGCGATCGGCAAGACGGCGGCCGAGATCGCGGCGCTGCTGTCGATTTCGCAGCGGACGGTGCACGCCCATCTGCAGAACGCCGGCGACAAGATGAACGCCTCCAACAAGACCCACACGGTCATCGAGGCGCTGCGCTACGGCCAGATCCGGCTCTGAGGCCGCTCTTCGTCCGACGCCGATCTCCGCACCGAGACGCCGAACGACGAGGCCGGTTCGATCGCTCGAACCGGCCCGTCGCGTCGCGCGCGGGAGCGATCAGTAGGTGAGGACCGCCGGCAGGGTCTTGGCCTGCTCGATCCACTCGCCGACCGACTTCAGGCTCGGGGTCTGGCGCACCAGCTTCTTCGCCTCGTTGATCTCCTCCATCTTGGCATGGAGGTTTTCGGCGTTGCGGTGCTTGAGTTCCTTGACGGTGTCGACGCCGGCGGCCTCGAGCAGCTCGGAATATTCCTCGCCGACGCCCTTGATGCGCATCA
>JAAYVT010000587.1 GCA_012517025.1 Phyllobacteriaceae bacterium
CGCCTGCGCGATCGCATTCGCATCGGCCGGACCGCCGCCGATCCGCGATCCGGCGGAGACGGCGCGGAGAGGTGAGTGCCGGCGCTCGCCGGCCGGGTGCCCGCTCCGGCCGCCCCGAAAAAGGAAAGAGCGGCATCGACGCCGTCGATGCCGCTCTCCTCTCTTCTCACCGTCGCCGCCGTCGTCTCCAGGGGACGTGCGCCGACGGAGACCCGAGACTCATTTGATCTCGTCTTCTTCCTGTCCGCCGTCGATGCGCGGACGGATCACCTTGCCCTTCTTCTCCGCCGCCATGACGAGAGCGGCTTCGTCCTTGGCGCGCTGCCAATAGTCGGCCTCGTGCGGCGAATGCTCGGTGGCGGTGACGAACATCTCGGTGGAAAAGGCGTTGCGAAGTTCCTTCGCGATGTCTTCCTTCCACTTCTGACGCAGGATCTGCGTGGTGATGCGGCGGGTGGTGCGGGTGCCGGTGCGCATGATCAGCTCGGCGATTTCCCACGCACGGCCGTAAGCCGCGTCGGTGTCGGCGCAGATCTCGTTGACCATGCCGAGGGCGAGCGCCTTGCGGGCGGTGATGATCTCGCCGGTCAGCTCGGCGTAGGCGTAGCGCTTGCGGCCCATCAGCTCGCGCCAGGCGATCTGTACGCCGTCACCGGGCACCATGTTGGTGCGGAAGTGCATCTCGGTCGTCCAGGCGTCCTCGGTGCACAGCGTGATGTCGTTGAACAGCACCAGATCCGAGTGGAACGACGCGCCGCACCACACGCCGATGGTCGGAACTTCGATGTCGAAGATCTGGCCCTCGATGTCGTTGGTGCCGTCGTAATACTGGAAGTCGTACATCTTCCAGGATTCGTCGGGATGCGAGGTGAACTCGGTCGCCGGCTGCCAAGTGCCGTCCGGAGCGGTCTTGCCGATGCCCTGGAAGAAGTCCGGGCCGGTGCCGCCGAAGATGATGACCTCGTTCTCCGGGTCACGGCCGGCCCAGTTGAAGAAATAGTGCAGGCCCTGATGCTCGGGGGCGCCCCATTGGACCGGACCACCGTTGGTGTGGAGGCGAGCTTCGAGGATGCCGTTCTTGCGCTTCATGATGAAGCAGTGCTTGAGCCGCTCGGAATACTCCTCGAACGGCATGTGCGGGACGGTCCCGTAAAACTTCTCGGCCTCGACCGTCCGCTTGCTTCTTTCGTGATCCGACGGGTAGTTCGCCTTGATGACCATGGTAGTCTCCCACGTGAGGGACATCGACCGCCGCAAAACAGGGATTGTTCTAGGGGCGGGAACTCGTTGCGACAGTCGTTCGACTGCGAAGACAGGGTAACGTTCGTGATTTATTACGCCCCATCTCGGCGACAGCGATAACATCGGGCCCGGGACCGAAGAAATTCTTTTTGGTGCGCCGGTTATGTGGAGAAAGAATATCCAGACCGATGCCCGCCTCGACGGGCCCCTTTCCGACGCGTCTCGCTTCCGCGTGACGCGTGACGCGTGGGCGCGAGGCTCTCGATCCGGTCGCTGATGTCGAAACGGCATAACCGTAATGTCGCAATAGAATTGGATGGGTTTCCGCGAATTCTCTAGATTTCGCGCCGGAGGAAACCTCGGGTGAGGTCTTCCGAGTCGATCCCGTCCGCCACCGAACCGCGGTGGAGGTCGTCGCGTTTCGGATCACCGGTTCGGTGTCTCGGAGCGCGTCGCGAGGGGCGGGAACCGGTGGCGTCGTTGCGAGACGGGCCGGCGGCGGAGCGTCGCGGCATCTCGGAGGGTGCCGCCGGGCGCGTCGCGAGCGGGAGCGTCACGGCGGGGACGGCATCGCGGATCGAGCCGTCTCTCGCCTTTCCACCTCGTCGGTCGAGGGCGCGGGACCGTCGTCGCCGCCGCGTGTCGCGGTGGGCGCGAGGTCGTGTCGACACGAGGAATTCGAGACGAAACGTCTGCGACGACCGAGCGAGGGGATCCTCGGTCGATCGAGAAGGCGTGTCCGCGTCGTTCGGGTCGGTATCGAGCATCACAGGGGGAATTCATGACAGTTCACCAGACCATCGCGGCGCTCGGCGTCGCCTGCGGCCTGACCTTCGCGGCGAGCGGCGCGGCGGGAGCGGCCGAGTCGATCACGCCGCTGCAGCCCGGCGCCAGCACCGGCATTCCCAATGCCGCGCTGCCGCCGCCCGGGGTCTACTTCTCCTTCGACAGCGATTACGCGTGGGGCACCATGCGCAACAACTCGGGCGACGTTTCCCATCTGCCGGCCGATTCCAACCCCGACGTCAAAGCCTCCAACTTCGAGGCGGTCGGCGCGTTGATGTGGGTCCCGGGGTGGAAGCTGCTCGGCGCCGACTACGCGGCGGTGATCGCCCAGCCGGTGAAGTTCGCCCACACCACCATCTCCGACCCGCTCGCCGCCGCCGACTGGCACGCCAACGGCTTCGTCGGCACGGTGATCAGCCCGGTGATCCTGTCCTGGGCGCTCGGCAACGGCTGGTTCGTCGGTGGCGGTCTGGCGATCGCCACGCCGGACGGCACCACCGGTCGCACCTGGAACGCCATGCTCGGCAAGTACACGTTGTCGCAGAGCAACATCGCCAACTACTACTGGACCTTCGAGCCCAACTTCGCCGTCACTTGGATGAAGGACGGTTGGATGGTGTCGGTGAACAACGTCTTGGACTTCAACACCAAGAACACCAATACCGACTATTGGACGGCGCCGATCTACTATCTCGACGCGACGGTGGCGAAGCGCTTCGGCAAGTGGAACGTCGGCGTGGTCGGCAACTACACCCAGCAGCTGGCCAACGATCAGCAGTTCGGCAAGGACGTCGCCAACTCGATCGCGCAGCACATCAAGATCGGTCCGATGGTCTCCTACGACTTCGACCGCTTCACCCTGTCGGCGCGCTATCTCGGAGCGGTCTACACCCGCAACGACGTCGGCGTGTCGTTCGTCCACGTCGGCTTCTCGATGAAGCTGCTCTGAGCCTGGGCACTTCGCTCGCGAAAGGAGCCGTCGGCGGTTTCGCCCCCTCGCGGAGGGAGCCGCCGTCGGCTCGGGGAGGAACGGCCGCCGTCTCGGCGGCCGTTTCGCGTCGCCCTCGGGGATGGTGCCCCTCAGGCGATGGTGCCGTTGAGCCGGCCACCCCGTTCCTCCTCGGCACCGCCGAGGCCGGCGCCCCAGTCCCAGGCGCGCGAGAAGTCGCGGAATTCGGTGAGGAAGCCGGCCAGACTGGGATTCGTGTTTTCCCGATCCCACAGCAGGTCGACCTCGAAGACGCAATCGCTCTCCGCGAACATGATCAGGCGGGCGTTGGCGCCCACCAGATACCGCCGGTGCAGAGGCAGCAACACCACCGCACGGTCGTTGAATTCGACGTTGAAGCACACCGTCTCGAGATTCACGCACTCCTTCCACGTCTTGTATTCGACGCCGTGGCGCGAAAAGAAGTGGCTGTTGAACTCGAACGACATCGGCGAGATCTGCCGATTGAGACCGATGATCGGCCATTCGGCGACGTCTGTGACACTCACCCGTTCCTTCACCGCGAGCGCGTGGTTGCGATTGACCACCAGACAGAGCGGGTCTGAGGCCAGGGTGAAGTGGGCGAGCCGCTCCGGCGTCTTGGCGCCGCGCGGACGGATGACGAAGGCGAGGTCACTCTCGCCCTTGTCGACGCGGGCCATGATCGTGTCGATGTCGCCGTCGACGCATTCGATCGCGACCTGCGGATGCCGCTCGCCGTAGCCGGACAGGAAGGTCGACAGGAAGGTCCGCGTCGCCTCGCCGAGCAGGCCGATCGACAGCGAATGACGGCTGACCCCCGGACAGGCGCGGATCACCGCCAACGACTGCTCGTACTGCGCGACGATCTTGCCCGCCTCGACGGCGAACACCCGGCCGACGTCGGTCATCTCGACGCGATGCGTGTTGCGCGTCAGGAGCTGCGCGCCGAAGTACTCTTCCAGAAATTTCACGTGCCGGCTCAGCACCGGCTGCGTCATGTTGAGGCGCTCGGCCGCCCGGCTGAAGTTCAGCAGATCCGAGAGAACGATGAACTCACGAAGAAGTCGTATGTCCATGTTTCACCTGTTCAGGCTGTGTTCTTGATTTTCGACCGCTCCACGGAAGACGACTCGCGACCGTGGCGGCGTGAAAGGCGCATCGGAGCTTTCCGCGTCGTCACTGCACCAATAAAGGCGCCGCGTCGCTCGGGGAAAACACTTATTCGTCGGTCGGCGTCGGTCGGCGAAGACGGCGGTTTGGGGATCCGGCGAGGCGACGCTCCGATGTTTATGCGATTTCGTCATTACCCGGAACCCAAAAAGAATTAGTTCTCGAAAATTTTGAGACTATCGTCCTCGCCAAGTCGACGATCGATCCGCCGAAGTAGAAATGCGCCATCGATCGTCACCCAACGTTCGCAACCACGTCGCTCACCCGACCTTTCACGTTCGATCCTCTTCGCAGATGCGAGAGGAACGGAGCGCGATGGATCATGGGTGGGGCCGTCCCGAGCAGATCCGAAGGGGTCCGAGCATGAATCATCCCGAACGAGTCGTCGTCACCGCGGCCCTGACCGGTGCGGTCACGCCGAAGGACATCAACGAGTTCATTCCGCTGACACCGGCCGAGATCGCCGCCGACGCCTATGCCTGCTGGAAGGCCGGCGCCGCCGTGGTGCATCTGCACATGCGCGACGACGCCGGCGTCGGCACCATGAGCGCCGACAAATTCGCCGAGACCATTCGGCTGATCCGCGCCCACGAGGATTGCGACGTCGTCGTCAATTGCACGACGTCGGGCGACAACCGCGCCACCGACGCCGAGCGCATGCATCACGTCGCCACTCTCGACGGCGTCGAGATGGCCTCCTACGACGCCGGGTCGTTCAACTGGATGCCGGGCGGCGTCTTCATGAACTCTCCGAAGTTCCTCGGCGAACTCGGCGAGACGATGATGAAGCGCGGGGTCAAGCCGGAGATCGAGATCTTCGACGCCGGCATGCTCGGAGTGGCCGAATACTTCATGAAGAAGGGCCGTCTGGCGACGCCCGGCCATTATCAGTTCTGCCTCGGCGTGCTCGGCGGCATGCCGGCGACGGTCGAGAACCTGCTCTATCTGCGCAGCAAGATCCCGGCGGATGCGACCTGGTCGGCCTTCGGCATCGGCAAGGACCACCTGCCG
Organism: Phyllobacteriaceae bacterium; assembly: GCA_012517025.1. Lineage (GTDB taxonomy): Bacteria > Pseudomonadota > Alphaproteobacteria > Rhizobiales > Ancalomicrobiaceae > Pinisolibacter. The sequence goes on from JAAYVT010000587.1 coordinate 5,180, forward strand.
ATCCTCTACGCGGCGCTGGCGCTCGGCGGCAACGTCCGCGTCGGCCTCGAGGACAACGTCTATTTCTCCAAGGGCGTGAAGGCGACCAACGTCGGCTTGGTCGAGCGCGCGGTCGAGGCGATCCGCCTCTTCGGCAAGCAGCCCGCGACCTCCGCGCAAGCGCGCGAGATCCTCGGCCTGCCCGCCCTGGTGCATTGATTTTTCCAAACGACGCGGGCGCCGCATCGGACGCCCCCCGGAGATCGCGATGAGAGACGCAGTGATCATTTCCTCCGTGCGCACGCCGGTCGGTCGGTGTCGCGGAGCCCTGGCCTCGGTTCCGGCGCACGTGCTCGGCGCCGCCGCCGTGCGGGAAGCGGTGAAGCGGGCGAAGGTCGATCCGGCACGGATCGACGACGTCGTCTTCGCCAACCTGATGAACAACGAAATCAACAACATGGGCCGCATGGTGGCGCTCGAGGCGGGGCTGCCGATCTCGGTCGGCGGCATCACTCTCGACCGCCAGTGCGCCGCCTCGCTGAATGCGCTCGCCTATGGCGCGATCCAGATCATGGCCGGCTTCGCCGACGTGATCGTCGCCGGTGGCGTGGAGAGCGACAGCCGCCGCACCTATTCGATGGAAAAGCCCGAGATCGCCTATTCGGTCGCCCCGCCGCGCTTCGTCGACATCCATACGAGCCCGGATTCGATCGGCAACCCGTCGATGGGCATCACCGCCGAGAACGTCGCCGCCCGTTGGAAGATCTCGCGGCGCGAGCTCGACGAATTCGCGGTGCGCAGTCACGCCCTCGCCACCGCCGCCTGGGCCGCCGGCCGTTACGACGACGAGGTGGTGCCGATCGAGGTGAAGGGGCCGAAGGGCCGCGTCACGGTGGTCGATCGCGACGAATCCGTGCGCGCCGACTGCACGCTCGAGACCCTCTCCGGGTTGAAGCCGGCGTTCAAGCCGGACGGCGTCGTCACCGCCGGCAATTCCTCGCCGATGTCGGACGGCGGCGGCGCCATGGTGATCGTCGATCGCGAGACGGCGAAGTCGCTCGGCGCCGAGCCGATGGCGGTGTTCCGCGGTTATGCGGTCGCCGGCGTCGACCCGAACGTGATGGGCATCGGCCCGGTGGCGGCGACCGAGAAGCTGCTGCGTCAGCAGGGCCTCGGGGTCGGCGACATCGATCTGTGGGAACTCAACGAGGCCTTCGCCTCGCAGTCGATCGCCTGCATCCGCGCCATCGGCATGGAGCCGGACCGGGTCAACCCGAACGGCGGCGCCATCGCCATCGGCCATCCGCTCGCCGGCTCCGGCGCGGTGCTGGTCGCCCGCACGGTGCGCGAATTGAAGCGTCGCGATCTGCGTCGCGCCGTCGTCACCTTCTGCGTCGGTGGCGGCCAGGGCGTCGCCGTCCTGCTCGAGAGGGAGTGAGCCGATGACCGGCAAGTTCAAGTCCAAGGACGAGATCGTCGCCCTGTTCAAGGACGGGCAGACCATCGTGCACGGCGGCTTCGCCAATCACGGCGCGCCGAACGCGTTGATCGACTGCGTGCTGGAGAGCGGCGCGCGCCATCTGACGCTGCTCGGCAACGACACCGGCGACGCCAACGAGACCATCGGCCGGCTGATCCACGAGGGTCGGGTCGACCGGGTGATCGGCTCGCACATCGGCATGAACACCGAGACGGTGGCGCTGGTGGCGGAAGGCAAGATCGAGGTGACGCTGATCCCGCAGGGCAGCCTCGCCGAGCGCATGCGCTGCGGCGGCTCCGGCCTCGGCGGCGTCCTGACCAAGACCGGCCTCGGCACCATCGCCGAGACCGGCAAGCAGATCGTCGAGGTGAACGGCGAGAAGTGGCTGCTCGAGACCGCGTTGCGCGGCGACGTCGCGCTGGTGCGCGCCCGCACCGCCGACCCTTACGGCAACCTCACCTACCGCGGCACCTCGCGCAACTTCAACCCGCTCGTCGCCAAGGCGGCCGCGGTGACGGTGGTGGAGGCCGACAGCCTCGTCGAACTCGACGAGATCGAGCCCGACCACATCGCCACGCCCGGCGTGTTCGTCGACATGATCCTGGCGAAGTAAGGAGGACGACATGGACATCCGTCACAGAATGGCCAAGCGCGCCGCCGCCTATTTCGCCGCCGGCGACATCGTCAACTTGGGCATCGGCGTGCCGAGCCTGTGCAACAACTACGCCGCGCCCGGCGTGATGTTCCACACCGAGAACGGCCTGATCGGCGTCGGCCCGCTCGCCGAGGGGCTGATGGCGGTGGAGAGCTACGCCAACGCCAACGGCATGCGCTTCGTGCCGGTGCCCGGCGCCAGCGTCTTCGACAGCGCCGAGAGCTTCGCCATCGTCCGCTCCGGACGTCTGGCGGCCACCGTGCTCGGCGGACTGCAGGTGTCGGCGCGCGGCGATCTCGCCAATTGGGCCCGGCCGGGCAAAATGGTCGGCATGGGCGGCGCGATGGACCTCGTCAACGGCGCCCGCAAGGTGATCGTGACGATGGAGTTGACCGTCAAGGGTGCGCCCAAGATCCTCAACGACTGCACCTTCCCGCTGACCGGTGCGGCCTGCGTCGATCACATCGTCACCGACCAGTGCGTGATCGACGTGACGCCCGAGGGGCTGGTGCTCAGGGAGGTCTTGGAGGGGCTGACCCCCGACGACATCCGCCGTCAGGTCGAGCCGCCGCTGATCGTCGCCGACGATCTCACCGCCATGGCGGCATGACGCGCGCGGCGCGAACGCGGCGGTTGGTTGCGGCGCTCGCCCGACCGACTACGAGAGAGCCGGATCGGCGCCATCGCCGAGCCCGGCGCCTCGCGGGGGAGGGGGAGCGACGGGATCCCGCCGAGAGGGGGCGACGGACGCGACCGATCGTGTCCGGCACCGAGGAGAACGACGAAACGATCGACGTCCGCGCCGCAACTCGGACACGGACGCGAACATCGGGGGGTATCATGACGGTGATCGCCGAAACGGGAACCGGACACGGATCCGGTCTCGACGCCGCCTTCGATCGGCGCAGCAACTTCGGGTGTCGCGGTTGGTCGATCATTCTGATCGAGGCCGCGCTCCTGTGGATCTCGTCGGGGTCGGTGGTGCACGGGCTCAACGTGATCTTGCCGGCGCTGTCGGAGACTTATTCGCTCGAATACACCCGGCTGCTCGCCCTGGCGACGCCGGCCTCCTGGGCCTCGATCCTGGCCGGCTTCGTCGGCGCCTGGGTCTGCGGCGAGAAGGGGCCGAAGTTCCTGATCCTGGCGAGCCTGGCCTGCGGCGGCCTCGCCTTCGGGCTGATGGGGACCTGGGGCACGACCACCGGCTTCGTCACCCTGTTCGCGATCGTCTGCTTCTTCGACAGCTGCTTCGCCTACGTCGGCGGCCCGGCGCTGGTCACCAACTGGTTCCCGCGCAAGAAGGGGCTCGCCTTCGGCTGGAGCACCATGGGCCAGACCTTCTCCACCGCCACCTACGTGCCCTACGTCGCCTTCTGCTTCGCCACCTTCGGTGTCCAGGCCGGATTCTGGGGCATCACGGCGATGATGGCGGTGATGTTCGTGGTGGTCTGGGTGTTCGCCGCCGACCGGCCGGAAACTCTCGGCTGCGCCCCCGACAATGTGCCGATGAGTGCCGAGGAGATCGATCGGTCGCGGCGCGAGCAAGAAGCGTGGGTGTGCCCCTACACCGTCCGTCAGCTCCTCGGGATGCGTGACGTGTGGTTCATGGGCCTCGCCTTCGGCGGTCTCTACATCGTCATCGTCGGCCTGCTGTCGCAGTTCGTGCCGCGCCTCGTCGCCATGGGTTATCCGCTCCCGACCGCGATCCTCTACATGTCGATCGCCGCGATGGTGGGCGTGCCCGGCGCCTACATGTGGGGCTGGCTCAGCCAGCGGCTCGGCGTCAAGCGCTGCGCCATGCTCTACCTCGCCTGGTACGCCGTGGCGCTGACCCTCAACATCTTCGAACTGAACACCGTCACCATGTGGATCTCGCTGGCGATGATCGGCGAGGCGCTGGGCGGCGCCACCAATCTCTCGATGTCGATCGTCGCCGAGAAGTTCCCGCGCGGCGCCTTCGTCAAGGCGTGGGGCGTGGTCAACCCGATCCAATCGATCGTGCGCTGCTGCGCCTTCGCCATCCTCGCTTTCGGTCTCACCTATCTCGGAGGGTTCCCCGGCGCCTATTCGATCCTGCTGGTCGTGGCGCTGATCTCGATGGTCCTCATCTGGAAGGTCGACACGACGCCGCTCGTCGGTCCCGCGCCGGCCGTGAACACCACCGCCTGAAACCGAGAGGCCTCGCCTCTCCCGTCCCGAACGTCCCGACTTCTGCACCCCGCGTCTCGCCTGGAGACGCGGAACGGGGAGACGCGCGCCGCTCGCGACCCGATCGACGAGACCGCCGAATTCCATTCAAGGGAGTGCATCGTCATGAGTGAACAGACGGCCGACGCGGCCAGCTTCCCCGCAATTCCCACCGATACGCGGTCGAACTTCGGCCGATGGGGTTGGACGATCGTGATCATCGAGGGCCTGATGCTGTGGGTCGCCGCCGGCGTCCAGGTCCACGGTCTCAACATCATCGTACCGGTGCTCTCCGACTACTTCGCCATCCCGAAGACCACGTTGCTGTTCTGGGCGACGCCGGCCTCCTGGGGTTCGGTGGTCGCCGCCTACCTGGTCGCCAAGATCGTCGAGGCCAAGGGGGCGAAGTTCGCCATCCTGTTGAGCCTGGTCGCCTGCGCCGTGTGCTTCGGCCTGCTCGGCACCTTCAATTCGATCTGGGCCTTCGTCGCGCTGTTCGCCGGCGTCTGCTTCTTCGGCTCCGGCTACGCCTACGTCGCCGGCTTTGCGCTGATCGCCAACTGGTTCCCGCGCAAGAAGAACCTCGCCTTCGGTTGGGTCACCATGGGTCAGACCATGTCGACCGCGCTGTTCATCCCGCTGCTCGCCATGTGCTTCGGCGTCTTCGGCGTCCAGTTCGGCTTCTGGGCGATCTCCGCCCTGATGATCGTGCTCTTCGTCCTGGTCGGCGCGCTGGTGGTGAACCTGCCGGAGCAGCGCGGCTGCACCCCCGACAACGTGCCGATGAGCGCCGCCGAGATCGAGCGTTCGAAGCAGGAACAGGCGAACTACGTCGCCCCCTTCACCTCGCTGCAGCTCCTCAAGATGCGCGACGTGTGGACCATCGGCATCGGCTCGGGCGGCATCTTCGTGGTGCTGGTCGGCGTGCTGTCGCAGCTGGTTCCGCGGCTGATGGCGATGGGTTTCCCGCTCAACACGGCCATCCTCTACATGTCGATCGCCGCCTTCATCGGCGTGCCCGGCGCCTATTTCTGGGGCTGGCTCGGCCAGAAGGTCTCCACCAAGGCCGGCCTGATCATCTACAGCCTGTGGTGGTTGGTGGCGGTGGTGCTGAACATGTTCGAGTTCAACACCTGGACCCTCTACGCCTCGCTGCTGATGATCGGCATCTCCTTCGGCGGCGCCTCCAACCTCACCACCTCGATCGTGGCCGAGAAGTTCCCGCGCGGCGCCTTCATCACCGCCTTCGGGGTGATCCAGCCGATCCAGGGCGTGATCCGCTGCTGCGCCTTCGCGGTCCTCGCCTTCGGCCTCACCTACCTCGGCGGTTACGCCGGCGCCTATGCGCTGCTCGCCTGCATCGCGGTCGTCAACGCCTTCCTGTTCTGGATCACCGACACCTCGCCGGTGGCCTGACCACGCATCGGTCGCGCGGTGTCCCTCCGAAGCCGCGCGACCGGCCGGCGGCGGGGGAGGGGGTTCGTCGCCCCGTACTCCTCCTCCCCCGCCGCCTCCTTCCATTCTCGTTCATCCCAGAGGTCGCAGTTCTCATGTCCGACGTGGTCATCGTCTCGGCGGTCCGCACCGCCATCGGTTCTTTCAACGGAACGCTGGCGCCGCTCGCCGCCCACGAACTCGGCGCGATCGTCGTCCGCGAGGCGCTGGCTCGCGCCGCGATCGCGCCGGCGGAAGTCGACGAGGTGATCTTCGGGCAGGTGCTGGTCGCCGGTCACGGGCAGAACCCGGTCCGCCGCGCCGCCCTCGCCGCCGGTCTGCCGGTGTCTTCGACCGCGCTCGGTCTCAGTCAGGTCTGCGGCTCGGGCCTCCGGTCGGTGCTGATCGGCGCCCAGGTGATCGCCGCCGGCGACGCCGACGTCGTCGTGGTCGGCGGTCAGGAGAGCATGAGCCAAGCCCGCCATGCCGTGCATCTTCGCCCCGGCGTCAAGATGGGGCCGGCGACGATGGTCGACACCATGATCACCGACGGTCTGTGGGACGCCTTCAACGACTACCACATGGGCCGCACCGCCGAGAACGTCGCGGAGAAGTGGGAGCTGACCCGCGTCGATCTCGACGCCTTCGCCGTCCGCTCGCAGCTGCGCGCCGCCGCCGCCCGCGCGGCGGGCCGGTTCGTCGACGAGATCGTGCCGGTGACGATCAAGGGTCGCAAGGGCGACGTGGTCTTCGCCGAGGACGAATACGTCAAGCCCGACACCACCTTCGAAGGGCTGGCCAAGCTGCGGCCGGCCTTCGACCCGCAGGGCAAGGTCACCGCCGGCAACGCCTCCGGTCTCAACGACGGCGCCGCCGCGCTGGTGCTGATGACGGCCGAGGCGGCGGAGCGTCGCGGTCTGATGCCGCTGGCGCGGATCGCCGCCGGGGCGGTCGCCGGGGTCGATCCGGCGATCATGGGCATCGGCCCGGTGCCGGCGACCCGCAAGGCGCTCGCCAAGGCCGGCTGGAGCGTCGACGACCTCGATCTGATCGAGGCCAACGAGGCCTTCGCCGCCCAGGCGATCGCGGTGACGCGCGACCTCGGGCTCGATCCGAACCGCACCAACGTCAACGGCGGCGCCATCGCGCTCGGCCATCCGATCGGTGCCTCGGGCGCCCGCATCCTGGTGACCTTGCTCCACGAGATGCGCCGCCGCGATGCCCGCAAGGGTCTCGCCACTCTGTGCGTCGGCGGCGGCATGGGCGTGTCCCTGCTCGTCGAACGCTGAAGTTTCGCCCCGCCGCCGCCTCCGTGGCGGCGGGATCCGTCCTCGTTTTTCCGGAGGGTCTCGCGTCGTGACCGATACGTCTCCACTCGTCCTCGTCGTCAACTGCGGGTCGTCGTCGCTGAAGTTCGCGTTGTTCGACCTCGATCGTCCGAGCCCGCTCATGAGCGGTCTCGCCGAGAAACTCGGCTCGCGCGACGCCTCGATCCGCATCGTCTTCGACGGTGAGCGCTCGTCGACCAATCTGCCCGGCGCCGACCATGCCAAGGCGCTCGCCGGTCTCGTCGCCTTCCTGGAGGGCCGGGGGCTGCTCGGCCGCATCCGCGCGGTCGGCCACCGCGTCGTCCACGGCGGCGAGCGCTTCACCCACTCGGTGGAGATCACGCCGGAGGTGGTGGAAGGCATCGAGGCCTGCGCCGCGTTGGCGCCGCTGCACAATCCGGCCAACCTGATCGGCATCCGTGCCGCCCGGGAGGCGCTGCCGGAGGCCCGCCACGTCGCGGTGTTCGACACCGCCTTCCATCAGACCATGCCGCCGTCGGCCTATCTCTACGCCCTGCCGCAGCGCTATCGGCGCGAGCTCGGAGTGCGTCGCTACGGCTTCCACGGCACTTCGCATCGCTTCGTCGCCGCCCGCACCGTCGAGGTGTTGGGGCTCGATCCGCACGATCACGGCCTGATCGTCGTCCACCTCGGCAACGGCGCCTCGGCGACGGCGGTGCGCGACGGCGCCAGCGTCGACACCTCGATGGGCCTGACCCCCGCCGAGGGGCTGATCATGGGCACGCGCTGCGGCGACGTCGACGTCGGCGCGGTGCTCTACATCGCCCGCGCCGAGAAGCTCGACATCGACGGCATCGACGCGATGGTCAACCGCGAGAGCGGTCTGCTCGGGCTCTCCGAACTGTCGAACGACTGCCGCACCCTCGAACAGGCGGCGCGCGACGGCCACGCCGGCGCCATCGAGGCGCTGGAGGTGTTCGCCCATCGCGTCGCCCGCACCGTCGGCAGCCTCGCCATGTCGCTGGCGCGGCTCGACGCGATCGTCTTCACCGGCGGCATCGGCGAGAACTCCGCCTGCGTCCGCGCCGCCGTGCTCACTCGGCTCGGCCTGCTCGGCGTCGAACTCGACGAAGCGGCGAACCGGGCGGTGCCGCACGGGGCCGTCGGCATCGTCAGCCGCTCGCAGCATCCCGTCGCGCTGGTCGTCCCGACCGACGAGGAACGGATGATCGCCTGCGACACCGCCACCCTGGTTCTCGACCGGCCTCTGGCCGTGCCCGCCGTCGATCACCCGATCGTGGCACGCGAATGCGCGCGAGGAAGTCTGCAATGATCCCGTCCGATCGCCCCCGCATGTTGTTCGTCGCGCCGACCTCGGCCGACTTCGAGATCGCCGCCGTCACCCTCGGTCTGGTCGACGCGCTGCGGTCGATCGGGCTCGACGTCGGTTGGGTGAAGCCGGTCGGCGACCCCGTCGGCCCCTCCGACGGACCCGGCGACGACGGCACCCGCTCCGTCTCCTTCGCGCGTCGTCTGTTCGGCTTCGCCGCGCCCGATCCGATCCCTCTGGCGCGCGCCGAGGAGATGATCCGCACCGGCCGCTCCGACGCCCTGCTCGAAGAGGTGGTGGGGTTGGTCGAAGGGCTCGGCGGAGCCCACGACGTGGTGGTGGTCGAGGGCACGGTGCCCGGCGACGGCCACGCTCTGGTGGCCGACCTCGAGCTCGCCATGGCGCGCAGCCTGTCGGCCGAGCCGATCGCGGTGGTCAGCGGGCGTTGCGGCCGGGTCGAGGCGATCGCCGACACCGTCGCCGACACGGTGCACCGGCTCGGCGGTCCCGGCGTCGTCGCCGGCGTCGTGGTGACGCGTCTTCCCGACCGGGCGATCCTGAAACTGCGCGAGACCACGCTCGCCGCGCCGCTGTTGGCGGTGCTCGCCGAGGATTCCGGCCTCGCCGCCCCGCGCCTCGCCGACGTCGTCGCCGATCTCGGCTTCGCCGCGATCCACCCCGGTGCCCTCGCTTCGGCACGGATGCAGGACGTGGTGGTGGCGGCCCGCAGCCCCGAACATCTGGTCGGTCTGCTGCGTCCCGGCACGCTGGTGGTCACCCCCGGCGACCGCAACGACGTCGTCACCGCGACGGTGCTCGCCCATGCGAGCGGCATGCCGATCGCCGGTCTGTTGCTCACCTGCGGGGCGCGGCCGGACGACGCCCTCGTCGCGTTCCTGCGGCCGCGTTGGGGGACCTTGCCGGTCCTCACCACCGATCTGCAGACCTTCGACGTCGCCGCCCGGCTCGCCGCCTTCGATCGCTCGGTCCGGGGCGAGGACGTCGCCCGGATGGAGCGCCTGATCGCCCATGCCGGCGAGAACCTCGACCTGCGCGCCCTCGCCGTCGATCGCGATCGTCCGTCGCGTCGCACCCTGCCGCCGCCGATGTTCCGCCATCAGCTGATCCTGGCGGCGCGCGCCGCCGATCGCCGCATCGTGTTGCCGGAGGGCGACGAGCCGCGCACCCTGGCGGCCGCCGCCGATTGCGCCCGGCGCGGCATCGCCCGCTGCGTCCTGCTCGGCGATCCGACGACCGTGCGCGACGTCGCCGCCCGCCACGGCGTCGATCTGCCGGAGGGGGTCGAGATCGTCGATCCGGCGACCATCCGCGAGACCTACGTCGCGCCCATGGTGGCGTTGCGCCGGTCGAAGGGACTGACGCCGGAGCAGGCGCTCGCCCAGCTCGAGGACACGGTGGTGCTCGGCACCATGATGCTCGCCGAGGGCCACGTCGACGGCTTGGTGTCGGGCGCCGTCCACACCACCGCCTCGACGGTTCGCCCGGCGCTGCAGCTGATCAAGACGGCACCGGGCAATTCGCTGGTCTCCAGCGTGTTCTTCATGCTGATGCCGGATCAGGTGCTGATCTACGGCGACTGCGCCGTCAATCCCGACCCGACGGTCGAGGAACTGGCGGAGATCGCGGCGCAATGCGGCGACACCGCGACCGCCTTCGGCCTGGAGCCGCGGGTCGCCATGATCTCCTATTCGACCGGCGCGTCGGGATCGGGCGAGGACGTCGAAAAGGTCCGTGAGGCGTCGCGGTTGGTCCGCGAACTGCGCCCGGAGCTGCTCGTCGATGGGCCGATGCAATACGACGCGGCGGCGGTGGCGAGCGTCGGCCGGCAGAAGGCGCCGGAGAGCCCGGTGGCGGGACGCGCCAACGTCTTCGTCTTCCCCGACCTCAACACCGGCAACACCACCTACAAGGCGGTGCAACGCTCGGCCGACGTCGTCTCGATCGGACCGATGCTGCAAGGGCTCGCCAAGCCGGTCAACGACCTCTCTCGCGGCGCTCTGGTCGACGACATCGTCTACACGATCGCCGTCACCGCCATTCAGGCCGCGCGCCGCGCGTGACCTCGAACGCCGACCGGTCCGAAGCCGGCCTCCACCGGCGCGGGCGCAGGCCGACACGACGGCGGTGAGACCCGGATTTCCGGTTCTCGCCGCCGTTTCCGGACTTCTCCACGAACGATCAGACAATGGTGAGACATCATGGGACGCTTGGAAGGTAAGATCGCGATCGTCACCGGCTCCAGCTCGGGCATCGGCAAGACGACGGCGGAAGTGTTCGCCCGCGAGGGCGCGACGGTGGTGCTGGTGGCCCGCCGCGAGGAACGGCTCCGCGAGGTGAAGGCGTGGATCGCGGCGGTGGGCGGCGCGGCCGACTACGTCGTCGCCGATCTGGCGGACCGCGCCGAATGCGACCGGGTGGTCGAGACGGTGATCGCGAAGTTCGGCCGCATCGACGTGCTGGTCAACAACGCCGGCATCCCCGATCGCCACATGCCGACCACCCGCACCTCGGACGAGCTGTGGGATCGCGTCGTCGCGGTCGATCTGACCAGCGTCTTCCACCTCTGCCGCGCCACCCTGAAGCACATGGAGACGCGCGGCTCCGGCAGCATCGTCAACATCTCCTCGATCGGCGCGCGCGGTCTCGCCGGCGCCGCCTATTCCTCCGCGAAGGCGGGCCTGCTGGCGCTCACCCGCAACATCGCCATCCAGTTCGCCGGCAAGGGCATCCGCTGCAACGCCACGCTGCCCGGCCCGACCCCGACCGAGCTCAACACGCCCGAAGCGCTGGCGACCTTCGATCCGGAGATGCCCGCCGTCACGGCCCGTCACTTCGATCTGAGCGTGCCGGAAGCCGACACCTTCGATCAGGCCGCGGCCATCCTGTTCTTCGCCAGCGACGAGTCGAAGGCGATGACCGGTCAGTGCCTGACCGTCGACAACGGCGCCACGCTCTGAGGCGACCCACGGCGACGGCGCGTCGACCCTCGAGGTCGTCGCGCCGTCGCGCCGATCAGCGGCTCGCCACCCCGACCGGGCTGCGCGTTCCGTGCAGGGCGATGCCGAAGATCACGACCGTCAGGCTGACGGCGAGGCCGGCGAACAGCGGTTGAACCGCCAGCCCGAGAACGAAGCGTCCGACGATCGCGGCGACGATGCTCGCGGCCATCGACGCCACCGCCCAGGAGGCGGCGAGCCGGCGCGGCCAGAAGATCGCCAGGCTCATCGGCACGAAGATCGCCGCTCCCCGCAACGCCATCGACACGTAGTTCCAATCGAGCACGAAGGTGTTCGGATTGGCGAGCGACACCCACATCGCCACCACCGTCACCGCCAGCACGGTGGCGCGGTTGAGGCGCAGGATCGCCCGATCGTCGTGGAGCCCGAAGAGGCCGCGACCGATGTCGTTCGCCACCATCGTGCCGATGCCGAGCGACAGGCCGGCGATCGAGCCGACCACCGAGATCAGGATGCCGGCGAGGCCGACGCCGCCGAGCCACGGCGGCAGATAGGTCATCAGATAGGTCGGGAGCGCCAGGATCGGCTGAATGTCCGGATGGGCGACGTGCATCGCCATGCCGATGGCGACCGACGGCAAGCCGACCGGAATGGTGATCGCCGCCGCGACGCCGGCGCCGATCGCCGCGGTGCGGGCGTCGGTCGCCGAATAGATCGCCTGGATGTAGGTCTGGGTGCAGATCACCCCGATGATCAGCGAGGCGGCGTTGCCGATGCAGTCGGCCCAGCCGCGCCCGGCGAGGCTGAACCAGGGAAAGGCGGGAAACACCAGATCGAAGTTCGGCACCTCGGCGAGCCGCAGGCAGGCGTCGACGCCGGCGAAGCACAACGTCACCGCGATCACCGCCATGAGGGCGGGCGCCGGGGCCAATGAGATCGTCGGCTTGGTGGCGCAGCTCGGGCAGCGCGACGGAGACAAGTCGGCTCAGGCCGCCATCGCCCTGACGCTCA
>JAAYVT010000588.1 GCA_012517025.1 Phyllobacteriaceae bacterium
CGCCGGAAAGCGGCGAAGCTGTTGGCCGACCTGGGATTAGGTGAACGGCTGAACTTCCTGCCGGAGAAGCTTTCCGGCGGCGAGAAGCAGCGCGTGGCGATCGCCCGTACCATCCTCAAGGCGCCGCCGATCCTGATGCTCGACGAGGCGACCTCGGCGCTCGACACCCAGACCGAGCGCGAGATCCAGGGCGCCCTCGACCGCGTGTCGCAGAACCGCACCACCCTCGTCATCGCCCACCGCCTGTCGACGGTGGTCGGCGCCGACGAGATCCTGGTGCTCGATCGCGGCGTCGTCGCCGAGCGCGGCCGCCACGACGAGCTGCTGGAGAAGGGCGGCCTCTACGCCGCGATGTGGGCGCGTCAGCGCGCCGCCGACGAGGCGCGCGAGCGTCTGCGCGAGACCGAGGACGACGACACGCTCGGCGTGGTGGTGCGCGGCCAGCCGGCGGCGGAATGACCGCCGGCCTTTTCATCGCCGCCGATCCCGTATAGGTCGGAGACGATCGGAACGAGCGAGAGGACGATCGATGAATTCCCTGTGGGCGACCATCACCAAGGCCTTCCCCCCGATCAATCGCGAGGGCTGGCCGTTCGTCGCCATCGCGGCGATCCTCACCGTGGTGCTCGGTGCCTTCTGGCAGCCGCTGTTCTGGATCCTGCTCGGCCTCACCATCTGGGTCGCCGCCTTCTTCCGCGACCCGGTCCGCGTCACCCCGGAGGCCGACGGCCTGGTGGTGTCGCCCGCCGACGGCCGTGTCTCGCGCATCGTCGACGTGCTGCCGCCGCCCGAACTGGGGCTGCCGGCCGAGGAGATGCTGTGCATCTCGGTGTTCATGAACGTGTTCAACGTCCACGTGAACCGCATGCCGATCACCGGCGAGATCGAGAAGATCGTCTACACGCCGGGCAAGTTCCTCAACGCCGAACTCGACAAGGCGAGCGAGTTCAACGAGCGCAACGGCCTCGTCATCCGTCATTCGCACGGGACGCTCGCCTGTGTGCAGATCGCCGGTCTGGTCGCCCGCCGCATCGTCTCGTGGACGACGGAGGGCTCGCACCATTCCGCCGGTGAGCGCTTCGGCATGATCCGCTTCGGCTCGCGCCTCGACGTCTATCTGCCCAAGGGCACGGTCCCGAAGGTGGCGCTCGGCCAGACCACGCTCGCCGGCGAGACCGTGCTCGCCGATCTCGCCGCGACCTTCGTCGCCGTTCCGGTCTACCGCGTCGGCTGATCTCCGCCCGCCGAGAGGGTCGTTGGATGAACGAGCAACTCTTTCCCGACGTCGACCACCAGTCGACCCGCAGCGGTCATCGCTTCGCCCGTCTGCGTTCGCTGCCACTGCGGGTGATCCTGCCCAATCTGGTGACGTTGCTGGCGCTCTGCGCCGGTCTGACCGGCATCCGCATGGGGCTCGAGGGTCGCTTCGAGTGGGCGGTCGGGGCGATCGTGCTGGCCGCGCTGCTCGACGCCGTCGACGGCCGGGTGGCGCGCTGGCTGAAGGGAACCTCCCGCTTCGGCGCCGAGCTCGACAGTCTGTCGGACTTCGTCAACTTCGGCGTGGTTCCGGGTCTGCTTCTCTACATCTGGGTCCTGAAGTCGACCGCCTCGGTCGGTTGGCTGGCGGTGCTCGCCTACGTCGTCGCCGCGATGCTGCGGCTCGCCCGCTTCAACGTGATGTTGGACACGCCCAAGCCGGCGTGGCAGGCGAACTTCTTCACCGGCATGCCGGCGCCCGCCGGCGCGATCGCGGCGCTGCTGCCGCTCTATCTGGCGCAGATCTTCGACTTCCAGCCCGGCCGGCCGATCGCCGGCATGGTGGCGGTCTATCTGGTCTTCGTCGCCTTCATGATGGTGTCGACCATCCCGACCTTCTCCGGCAAGAAGTTCGGCGCCCGGATCCCGCGCGACAAGGTGATTCCGGTGTCGGGGGCGGTGGTGGTGCTGATCGCGGCGCTGGTCAGCTTTCCCTTCCCGATCCTGGCGATCGTGACGATCGCATATCTCGCCTACATTCAGTTCGGATGGCGCCTGTTTCATCGCCTCGATCGCGAATGGAAGGCCGGTGAGGCCGCCGCGGCCGGACCAGGGAAGACGACGGACGAAGCGGACGAAGGCGAGCCGGTCGATCCGGAGAGCTCCGAAACCGTCGACCGCTGAGGCGGCCTCAGTCGTGTGCCGCCGCCGCGATCGCCGCCACTCGTGCGGCGAGCGTGGTCTCGGGGAAGGCGCTGCGCAGGCAACGCAGGGCCTCGGCGTCGCTCGACGGCCGGACCTGCACCAACAATGCGCGCATTTCGGCGAGGCGCGGATCGCCCGCGCCGGCCACGCTCGCCCCCCAGCCGGGGGGGCATTCGCCGAGGACGGGCCGGTCGTTCCGGCGCGCGTCGCGTTCGAACCGATTTCCACCGTTCATGTCGGCCTCCTCCCACGACGTCGCGTCGACGCCGAGGTCCTCTCTCCAAAGCACGACTCGTGCCATGTCCGACGGTGTCGCGTCTCCTCAGTCTCGCCGGCCGGTGTGACCCCGGCATGTCGAGTGTTCGACTTTTTCGCGAGCGCTGCATTTTCTCCGTGTGCGTGTGGGGCACAAGGGCTATCTTTGTCGGGAGAGCGCCGAGGAGACGGTTCACGATGTCCGATGATCGTCGCGCCCGCGACTTCGATCCGCGCCACCCCGATCTCGCCCCGGCGAGCGGGCCCCGACGCCTGCGCGACGAGCCGCTGCTGCGCCTGCTCGCGGTCAATTGGTTGATCGGGGCGGGGGTCGCCGCCGCGCTCGCCGCCGTCGTCCTCGTCACCGACACCGCTCACCTGCGCACCTTGATGATGGCGTCGAGCGAGCCGTGGATCGGCCTGATCCTGTTGGTCTTCGGCTTCATGGTGACGATGTGCTCGGTCGCCATGGGTACTGCGATCATGATGCTGCCGCGCGACGACGACGACGACGACAAGCACGGCGGAAGCAAGCTCGAGGTGCTGACGCTGCCGCAGATCGCGCCGCCGATGACGCCGGCGCCGGTGCGCGTCACGCCCTCGCGCCACCGTCGCTGAACCGGCGCAACCCCGACATCGCGATCGAGCGGCCGCGTCGCCCGCGACGCGACGCTTGAATTTCGCCGCAGTGCGGAGGCACAGTGGGCCGATCGTATACACGGGTCAGGAGGACCTCATGACGACGACGGCGCCCTATCCTCGCGACATGATCGGTTACGGGCGCAACCCGCCCGATCCGAAGTGGCCGGGAGGCGCGCGGGTCGCCGTCCAGTTCGTGCTGAACTACGAGGAGGGCGGCGAAAACTGCATCCTGCACGGTGACGCCGCCTCCGAATCCTTCCTCTCCGACGTGCTTGGCGCCCAGCCCTGGCCGGGCCAGCGCCACATGAACGTCGAGAGCATGTACGAATACGGCTCCCGCGCCGGCTTCTGGCGCCTGTGGCGGCTGTTCACCAAGCGCGAGATCCCGGTCACCGTCTACGGTGTCGCGACTGCGCTCGCCCGCAATCCCGAGGCGGTCGCCGCCATGAAGGAGGCGGACTGGGAGATCGCCAGCCACGGCCTGAAGTGGATCGACTACCGCAACGTGCCGCCCGAGATCGAGGCGGCGCACATCGAGGAGGCGATTCGCATCCACACCGAGGTCACCGGCTCGCGCCCGCTCGGCTGGTACACCGGACGCACCTCGGAGGCGACCCGCGATCTGGTCAAGGCGGAGGGCGGCTTCCTCTACGACAGCGACACCTACGCCGATGATCTGCCCTATTGGGAGCAGGGGCCGAAGGGACCGCATCTGGTCATCCCCTACAGCCTCGAAACCAACGACATGCGGTTCGAGAACGCCCCCGGCTTCACCGAGAGCGATCAGTTCTTCCATTATCTGAAGGACGCCTTCGACGTGCTGTGGGAGGAGGGCGCCGAGAGCCCGAAGATGATGTCGGTCGGCCTGCATTGCCGGGTCGTCGGCCGTCCCGCCCGCATCGCCGGACTGATGCGCTTTCTCGACCACGTCGCCTCGCGCGATCGCGTCTGGCTGCCGCGTCGCATCGACGTCGCTTGGCATTGGCACGCCCATCATCGTCCGAGTGAGGCGGCGGGCTGAGCCGAAACGACGAGAGGCCGCCCCTGGGGGCGGCCTCCGATCGACGGTGGCGCGGGAGCTCGCTCACGCCGCCGCGACGTCCTCCAGGAAGCGCCGGATCCGCCCGTCGAGCTCTCCGGCCGCCTCCGCGAGCTCGCGCGCGACCCCGGAGACGGTGTCGGCGACCCGCGAGGTCTTCTCGACCGCGCCGGCGACCCCCGAAATGGCGGAGCTGAGCAGATCGGTGTCGCGGGCGACGTCCTTCGAGCGTTCCGAGATCTGACCCGTCGAGACGGTCTGTTCCTCCACCGCCTGCCCGATCGTCGAGCTCGCCCGTTCGATCGCCTCGAGCGACTCGGTGACCGAGCCGATCTGGCGCACCGCGTCGCGGGTGGCGGCCTGGATCGCGGCGACGTTGCCGGCGATCTCCTCGGTCGCCCGGGTGGTCTGGGTGGCGAGCTGCTTGACCTCGTTGGCGACGACGGCGAAGCCGCGCCCGGCTTCGCCCGCCCGCGCCGCCTCGATGGTGGCGTTGAGGGCGAGCAGATTGGTCTGGTCGGCGATGGCGCGGATGAGATCGACGACGACGCCGATCTTCTCGGCGGTGTCGGCGAGCGCGGCGACGCCGGCGCGCGCCTCGCGTCCCTGCGCCGATCCGGCCGCCGTCATCCGCTCCGCTTCGCCGATCTGGCGACCGACGTGGCCGACGTTCTCCGACAGCTCCTGCGTCGCCTGCGCCACCGCGCCGACGTGCTCGGCGTCGGAGACGGCGAGCCGCTCGGCCTCGCGCATCGACCGCTCGGTGGTCTGGGCGGTGGCGGTGAGATCCTGCGCCGACGTCGTCATGTCCTGCGCGGTGGAGCGGACGAAGCCGACGATCTGCGCCGCCTCCTCGCGGAAGGCGTGGATCACGCCCTCCACCCGCGTCGCCCGCGCCTGTCGTTCGGCGGCGACGCCGACTTCCTCCCGCTTCAGGGAATCGCGCTCGATCATCGACTGACGGAACACCTCGACCGCGCGGGCGATCCGTCCGACCTCGTCGCCGCGCCCGGTGTGCGGGACGTCGACGCCGGTGCGACCGTCGGCCATGTCGGCCATCACGTCGGTGATCTCGCCGATCGGTCGCGTCACCCCGCGCGCCAGCATAATGGCGTAGATCACGAAGGCGATCATCGCCGGCGTGCAGCCGGCGGAAATCCAGAGAATGGTGTCGAAGACGATGGTGTCGACGTCGGAGACGTGCAGGCCGGTGCCGATCATCCAACCCCAATCGGGGATCTTCACCGCGAAGGTGACCTTGCGGCTCGGCTCGCTCGCCCCCGGCCGTCGCCACATGTATTCGATCGATCCGCCGCCGTTGTCGGCGACCGCGATCATCTCCTTCATCAGACGCTTGCCGTCGGCGGTGACGAAGCCGTTCATGTCCTGCCCGACCTTCAGGTCCGGGCTGCCGGCCGCCAGCATCCGACCGTCGCGGTCGTAGGCGAAGATGTAGTTGTCGCCCTCGAAATGGATCGTGGCGATCGAATCGAGCGCCAGTTTCTCCGCCGCGTCGTGCGAGATCTCGCCGGCCTCGACCTTCTTCTGCAGTCCGACGATGTAGGAGGCGGCGGTCTCGATCACCGCTTGGGCCTGCTTCTCGCGCAGACCGATCATCGCGCCGCGAAATTCCCAGATCGCGAAGATCGTACCCGCGCTCATGATCACCACGGCGATCGCGATCACCGTGAGGAATCGAATTCCGAGGCTCAAACGAAAACGAATCGACATCGGTCGACGGTCCACGATTCGTGAGGAGATCCCGACATGTTGATCGCCGGTTGTTGAAGAATTCGTTTCCATCACGCAAGACGAGGGCGGCCGGAGGCGATGCGGAGAGGTGTTCTGCGACCGCTCGCGCCGGCGAACACGGCGGCGAGCCTCTCGTCGTCGACGAAGAACCATCGGGCGAATTCTGTAGAACGGTGCTTCGAAGACGCACGCGACGCAGGGGAATGTCTGAATTGTGGCGGAAGACGAAGAGTCGTTACAGAACGATCGTCAGTCGTTCCGCCGCTCTGGTGATCCCCGTGTAGAGCCAACGGGCGCGATGCTCGCGAAATGCATGGGATTCGTCGAAGAGCACGACGTCGTCCCACTGCGAGCCCTGCGCCTTGTGGACGGTCAACGCGTAACCGTAGTCGAATTCGTCGGAGCGTCGCCGCAGCTGCCAGGGCAGGGCGTCCTCGCCGCCCTCGAAGAAGGCGGGCAGCACCGATGCGGCGATCCGTCGCCGTCCGCCGCCGTCTTCCGGCGCCAGATCGAACTTGAGGAAGGCCCCCTTCGGCTCCTTGATTCGGGTGACGCGATAGAGACCGCCGTTCTGGATGCCCTTGGTCTTGTCGTTGCGCAGCCCGACCAGCTTCTCGCCCACCTCCGGGGTCGGCGAGCCGTGACCGCGCAGCTCGCGGATCCGGCCGTTGTAGAGGTGTCGCGTCTTGTTGCGCCCGACCAGGACCTGATCGGCGGCAAGGATGCGATCGGCGGTGATCTCGCGCCGCCGGATGATCGCCGCCGGACCGTGGTCGCCGAAGTCGAGCTCGCGCCCCTCGCGGACGTCCATCGACAGGCGGATGATCGGATTGTCGGCGGCCTGACGGTGCACCTCCGTCAGCATCACGTTCGGCTCCGCCTCGGTGAAGAAGCCGCCGCCCTTGACCGGCGGCAGTTGCGCCGGATCGCCGAGCACCAACGTCTTCTTGCCGAAGGACAGCAGATCGCGCCCGAGCTCCTCGTCGACCATCGAACATTCGTCGACGATGATCAGGTCGGCCTTGGCCGCGTCGGAGTTGCGGTTGATCGTGAAGGAGAAGGTCTCCTCTTCTTCTTCCTCGTCCTCCGCCGGGCGTTTCGGGCGATAGATCATCGAATGGATGGTGGTGGCGCCCTCGCAGCCCTTCGAGCGCATCACCAGCGCCGCCTTGCCGGTGAAGGCGCCGAAACAGACGTCGCCGTCGATCCCTTCGGCGATGTGGCGGGCGAGCGTCGTCTTGCCGGTGCCGGCGAAGCCGAACAGCCGGAAGATCTGCGCATCGCCCCGCTTCAACCAGTCGGCGATCCCCGACAGTGCCGCGTTCTGCTCGTTCGACCAATCCATGCGTCGTTCCACGGCCCTCTCGCCGGCGCGGCCGGACCGCTCACGAATCCCCGCCGGCGCGGCGCAGTCTGCCGACATTGGAACAAAATGGCAACAGGATGACGGAAATTCGATCGCCGGCGCAATTCGCCGGCTTCGCCGATTGACCCTCCCGAACGGAGACGCAAAGGTGCGCCCGTCTCGGCAGGTACCGTCACCGAGGATTCATGGTTCGGCGTTTCTCCTCTCTCGGCTTCGTGCTCTCCCTCACTCTGCTGCTCTTCTCGCCGCCGTCGCGCGCGGAGGAGGCGGCGTCCGCCTTTCCCCCCGATCCGGCGATCGAGGCGAAGGTCGCCGATCTCCTCGCTCGCATGACGCTGGAGGAGAAGGTCGGGCAGATGTACATGGCGTCGTGGACGCCGACCATGGACGGCCGCGAGATCGCGGCAGGCACCGTCGGCGGCCTGACCAGCCTGCCCGACGGCGCGACGACGGCAAAGTGGCAGAAGGCGGCGCGCGCCTCGCGCCTCGGCATTCCGCTGCTGATCGGCCGCGACGTCATCCACGGCTATCGCACGCTGTTCCCGGTGCCGCTCGGGCTCGCCGCCTCGTTCGATCGCGAAGTTTGGCGCCGCTCGGCCGAGCTCACCGCCCGCGAGGCGCGGCCGCAGGGCATGAACCTCGCCTTCGCGCCGATGATCGACGTCTCCCGCGATCCCCGCTGGGGCCGGGTGGTCGAGGGGCCGGGCGAGGATCCGTTCATCGCCCGCGGTTTTGCCGACGCCTGGGTGCGCGGCCTCGCCGGCGGCGGCGTCGGCGCGACGCTGAAGCATTTCGTCGGCTACGGCGCGGTGCGCGCCGGCCGCGACTATGCCGAGGCCGATCTCTCCGCCTCGACCCTCGCCGACGTCTACGAGCCGCCGTTCCGCACCGGCGTGCGGGCCGGCGCGCAGGCGGTGATGGCCGCCTTCGGCGCCCTGAACGGCGTCCCCGGCACCGCCAACCGCCACCTGCTGCGCGACGTTTTGGAGCGCGACTGGGGTTTCGACGGCCTCGTCATCTCCGACTGGGACGCGCTGCGCGAGCTGCTCAACCACGGCCTCGCCGCCGACCCGGCCGGCGCCGCCGAAAAGGCCGCGCTCGCCGGCGTCGACATGGAGATCTACGGCCGCTTCTACAAGGACCATCTCCCCGCCCTCGTCCGCTCGGGCCGGGTGCCGATGGCGGTGGTCGACGACGCCGTCGCCCGCATCCTGCGGGTGAAGTTCCGCCTCGGCCTGTTCGACGCGTCGCGCGACGTCGACCCGGTCGTCGCCGAAGCCGCGCTCGCCCGCCCCGAGACCCGGGAAGTGGCGCGCGATTTCGCCCGCCGCTCGATCATTCTGCTGCGCAACCAGGGCGACATCCTGCCGCTGGTGAAGTTGCCGCGCCGCATCGCGGTGATCGGCGAGGCGGCGGAGGACGCCAGCGACCACATGGGCTCCTGGGGGGCGCTCGCCGACCAGAAGGACACGGTGCTGTTCGTCGAAGAGATGCAGCGCCGACTGGAGCCGCGCGGCGTGAAGATCTCCTATCACGACGCCTGCGACGACGACTGCGCCGACACCGACGGCATCGACGAGGCGACGGCGCTCGCCCGTCGTGCCGATCTGATCGTCGCGGTGCTCGGCGAGCCGTGGAACATGACGGCGGAGGCCGCCTCGCGCGCCAAGCTCGGCCTGCCCAATCACGAAGGCGAACTGCTGCATCGCCTGGCTCAGACCGGCAAGCCGGTGATCCTGATCGTCTTCGCCGGCCGGCCGATGGCGCTGACCGAGTCGCTTCCCGACACCCGGGCGATCCTCTACGCCTTCTCGCCCGGCACCATGGGCGGGGCGGCGCTGGTCGATCTGCTGCTCGGCGAGGCCAATCCCTCGGCCCGTCTGCCGATGACCATGCCGCGTTCGGTCGGCCAGATCCCGATCACCTACGACGAGCTGCGCACCGGTCGCCCCGGTCCGCTCGCACCCGGCGACGACCTGTGGTCGCGCTACGTCGACGAGGAAAACGAGCCGCTCTTCCCCTTCGGCTTCGGCTTGTCCTACACCCGCTTCGCCTATGGCGACCTCCGGCTCGCCGAGCCGCGGCTGACCAAGGACGGCACCTTGCGCGCCGAGGTGGCGGTCACCAACACCGGCAAACGGGCCGGCCGCGAGATCGTCCAGCTCTACGTCCGCCAGCTCGTCGCCTCCCGCACCCTGCCGCTGCGCCGGTTCTGGAGCATGGCGATCCTCTTCACGATGCTATTCAGCGGCGGCGTCGTGCCATACTACATCCTGCTGAAGTCAATCGGCCTCACGAAC
>JAAYVT010000589.1 GCA_012517025.1 Phyllobacteriaceae bacterium
GAACAGGGTGACGCCGAGGTCGCGCTCCAGCCCTTCGATGCGGCGGGCGACGGTGGTGTGCTCGACGCCGAGGGCGCGCGCGGCGGCGGAGAGCGAGCCGGCACGCACCAGCGCGAGGAAGACGCGGAGATCGTCCCAATCGTACATCGGTGCATCTTCGCACGGATCTTCTGCGCGTTCTCGGAATTCTCGCAGAGAAAGCGACGCGTCATCGTCGGGTGGTTCGAAACCGAGGAGGTTCCCGCATGTCCGACATCACCCGCGTCGTCGTCTTCGATCGCTTCGGCGGACCAGAGGTGTTGCGCCTCGAGGATCGCGTCCTGCCGCCGCTCGCGCCGGGTGAGGTGCGGGTCCGTCACGCCGCGATCGGCGTCGATTTCGTCGACGTCTATTTCCGCACCGGGGTGCATACGCCGCCGGCGCTGCCCTCGTGCCTCGGCGTCGAGGCGGCCGGGGTGGTGGAGGCGGTCGGCGACGGGGTCGCCGCCTTCGCCCCCGGTGACCGCGTCGCCCACGCCGGCCTGCCGCTCGGGGCCTATGCGAGCGTGCGCGACATGGCCGCCGAACGGTTGGTGCGTTTGCCCGACGCGGTGTCGTTCGAGCAAGCGGCGGCGGTGATGCTGAAGGGGATCACCGTGCACATGCTGCTCGAGCGGGTCCATCGGGTGGCGCCCGGCGACACCGTCCTCGTCCATGCGGCGGCGGGCGGGGTCGGCCAGTTGATGGTCGCCTGGGCGAAGGCGAAGGGCGCGCGGGTGCTCGGCACCGTCGGGTCGCCCGAGAAGGCCGCGATCGCGAGAGCCGCGGGGCTCGACGTCGCGATCCCGCGCGGCGACGACTTCGCCGCGGCGGTTCGCGCGGCGACGGACGGGCGTGGCGTCGATCATGCGATCGACGGCATCGGCGGGGCGACGCTCGCCCGCACTCTCGGGGCGGTCGCCCCCTTCGGGGTGGTCTCCTCGATCGGTCAGGTGGCCGGGCCGATCCCGCCGATCGCGGTCGAGGAGCTCGGGCCGGGGCGTTCGATCGCGTTGGCGCGGCCGAGCGTGCTCGGCTACCTGCGCGATCCGGCGGCGCTTCGGCGGGCGTTCGTCCTCGATCGTCGCCGCGATCATCCGATCGACGCGGAAATGACGGAAGGCGGCGCGGGTCTCGCACCACGCGGCGAGCATGCGGGTGTCCTCGAAGAAGCCGAGAGCGATCGGCCAGACCCGGCGTTCGCTCTCCCGGCCCTCGGCGTCGCGATAGAGGAGGGTGAGCTTCTTCTCCTCGCGCAAGGCGCGGCGCAGCAGGTCGAGACCGACGCCGGCCGGCGTCGCCGCGCGTTTCGCCACCAGGAGCGCCGGCTCCTCGACCGCCGGCCGGCGGTCGGCGGGCAGCACCGCGGCGATCTTGGCGAGGGCGTCGTGGGCGGCTCCCGCCAACGTCGGATCGCCGCGCTCGGCGACCCAGCGGGCGCCGAGCACCAGCGCCTCGATCTCCTCGTCGCGGAACATCAAGGGCGGCAACAGGAAGCCGGAGCGCAGCACGTAGCCGACCCCGGCCTCGCCGTCGATGTCGGCCCCTTGCGCGCGCAACGTCTCGACGTCGCGGTAGAGGGTGCGGAGCGACACGCCGAGTTCGCCCGCGAGTTCGGCGCCGGCCACCGGCACGCGGCGACGGCGCAGCGACTGGACCAGATCGAGGAGGCGGGCGGCGCGGGACATGGCGGCCGATCAGGGCCGCGGCCAGCCGAGCGCGATGCTCTCGACGAAGGGTTTCGCGGCGCGGATCTTCGGATCGTTCGAGGCGAAGTCGCGGTCGCCGGCGACGCGGGCCGCCACCACGTCGGTCCCCTCCGCCAGGCCGAAGCGCACCGAGACGACGCAGCCGCCGGCCGCCGGCTTCGCCAGCGTGCCGCCCTTCCAGTCGGTGACGGCGCCGCCGTAATCCCAGCCGAAGCCCGAAAGACGGAAGGAGCGGCCGTTCAGCTTTTCGACCTCGGCGACGGACATGCCGGGGCGGACGCCGTTCGGCGCGGCGGCGCGGTTGTCGCGCCCGGGGCGGGCGGAGGAGAGGCCGGCGCGTTTTTCCTCGTCGGCCCAGAACAGTTCGATGCGGCGCTTCGGATCGTCGGGGAAGAGCACGGTCGCGCCGATCTTCTCGCCCTCGGCGCCGTCGACCTCGCGCCAGACGACGTTCTTCTCGCCGAAAGCGGCGAGGACGGCGGCATGGGAGGCGTCGGCGGCGAGCGGGCCGGCGCAGGAGAGGATCGGGCCGGGCGATTGGGCGGTGGCCGGGTCGAGAGCGAGCGCGGCGGCGAGGAGAGCGAGGAGTGGGGCGAGGAGACGCGACGGAGCGATGGACATCGGAGGACTCCCGAGCGAGAGGGCGACAGCCTACACCGGTTTCGACCGCGGATCTGCCCCTCGCGACCATCGATGTTCGCGCTTCGTGCCGGACGGTCGAACGTGCTAGGGAGGACCGGACGGATCTCAGGACGGCACGAATCGATGGCGACACCCAAGAGGCTGGTTTCGGGAGAGAAGCGCGAGGAGGACCTCGACGCCTCGCTGCGCCCGCAGGCGCTCGGCGATTTCGTCGGCCAGCAGGCGGCGCGCGAGAACCTGTCCGTCTTCATCGAGGCGGCGAAGACCCGGCGCGAGGCGCTCGATCACGTGCTGTTCGTCGGTCCGCCCGGCCTCGGCAAGACCACGCTCGCCCAGATCGTGGCGCGCGAACTCGGCGTCAACTTCCGCTCCACCTCCGGCCCGGTGATCGCCAAGGCCGGCGATCTCGCCGCCCTCCTGACCAATCTCGAGGAGCGCGACGTCCTGTTCATCGACGAGATCCACCGGCTCAATCCGGCGGTGGAGGAGATCCTCTATCCGGCGATGGAGGACTATCAGCTCGATCTGATCATCGGCGAGGGGCCGGCGGCGCGGTCGGTGAAGATCGATCTCGCCCGTTTCACGCTGGTCGCGGCGACCACCCGACTGGGGCTTCTCACGACGCCGCTGCGCGACCGCTTCGGCATCCCGATCCGGCTCAACTTCTACACCGTCGCCGAGCTCGAGTTCATCGTGAAGCGCGGCGCCCGGCTGATGGGCCTCGCGATGACCGAGGAGGGGGCGAGCGAGATCGCGCGGCGGTCGCGCGGCACCCCGCGCATCGCCGGTCGGCTGCTGCGTCGAGTGCGAGACTTCGCGATCGTGGCGGGCAAGGAGGCGATCGATCGCGAGATCGCCGATCGGGCGTTGCTGCGGCTCGAGGTCGACCGGATGGGGCTCGATCAGCTCGACCGGCGTTATCTCGACGTCATCGCGCTGTCGTTCGGCGGTGGTCCGGTCGGGATCGAGACGATCGCGGCCGCCTTGTCGGAGCCGCGCGACGCGATCGAGGAGATCGTCGAGCCCTACCTCATCCAACAGGGTTTCGTGCAGCGCACCCCGCGCGGACGGATGCTGACGCAGGCCGCCTTCCGCCATCTCGGAGTCGAGCCGCCGGCCGGCCGGCCGGAGCAGCTGGGGCTCGGGCTCGAAGAGGAGTGACCATGACCGCAAACCATCCGCACGCGCTGCCCTTCGAGGACACCATCACCGTCCGCGTCTATTGGGAGGACACCGACGCCGGTGGCATCGTCTATCACGCCTCTCACGTCCGCTTCTTCGAACGTGGCCGCACCGAATATCTGCGCGCCCTCGGCATCAACCAGTCGGAGATGCAGAAGGCCGAGCATCCGTTGCTGTTCGCGGTGCGCAAGATGGAGATCGACTATCTGCGCCCCGGCCGGCTCGACGACCTGATCGAGGTGACGACCGCGACCCGCGAGGTCGGCGGCGCCCGGATGGTGCTCGATCAGGTGTTGAAGCGCGGCGAAGAGACGATCGCCACGGCGGTCGTCACCGTCGTCTGCCTCGGGCCGGACGGCCGGCCGCACCGGGTGCCGGGCGATCTGCGCGCGCTGTTCGGCCACCCGGAGTGAGCCGACGCGCGCGGTCGGCTTTTCGCCGCAGCGCAACACGGTAACGGTTCCTTAACCCTACCAATGGCTTGTTGAGAAGGACGCGGGTCTCCGCGAGTCCTCGTTTGGTCACATTCGCCGGGCAGAAGGAACCGGGTTCCGAGAACAGCGACGGCGTTCGCGCCGACCGATCGCCCCGGCGGACCGGGACGGTGCCCCGTTCGATCGTTCTCGTGCCCCTCGCCGTCGCCGATCCTTCTCCTCGCCCGAGTGGTTCTCGGCCGCAAAGGTATTCGACACATGAATCCCGAAGTCGCTCAGGCCGCGCTGGCCGCGCCGCATACCGACATGACGTTGCTCTCGATGTTCTGGAGCGCGCACATCGTCGTCAAGCTGGTGATGCTCGGATTGTTCTCCGCCTCGGTGTGGTGCTGGGCGATCATCGTCGACAAGATCGTGCTGTTCATGAAGGCGCGTCGCCAGATGGACAACTTCGAGCAGATCTTCTGGTCGGGCCAGAGCCTCGAGGATCTCTATCGGACGCTCTCGGCGCGCGCCAACCACGGCATGCCGGCGCTGTTCGTCGCCGCGATGCGGGAGTGGAAGCGCTCCCACGAGGGCGGGCGGCCGGCGATCGGCAGCCTGCAACAGCGCATCGACAAGGTGATGGACGTTTCGATCAATCGCGAGGTCGATCGCTACCAGTCCAATCTGCTGGTGCTCGCCACCATCGGGTCGTCGAGCCCGTTCATCGGCCTGTTCGGCACGGTGTGGGGCATCATGACGGCGTTCCAGGGCATCGCGGCGTCGAAGAACACCTCGCTGGCGGTGGTCGCGCCGGGCATCGCGGAGGCGTTGTTCGCCACCGCCATCGGCCTCGTCGCGGCGATCCCGGCGGTCATCGCCTACAACAAGCTGTCGTCGGACGCGGGCGCGCTCGGCGGTCGGCTCGAGACCTTCGCGGACGAATTCTCGGCGATCCTGTCGCGTCAGATCGACGAACGGCAGGCGGCCTGAGGAGAGACCCATGGGCATGTCGGTCGGCGGATCGGGAGCGGCGGGCGGACGACGCGGACGGCGTCGGGCGGGTCGCGGCGTGATGAGCGAGATGAACATGACGCCGTTCATCGACGTCATGCTGGTGCTGCTCATCATCTTCATGGTGGCGGCACCGATGATGACGGTCGGCGTGCCGGTCGATCTGCCGGAGACCCGCGCCAAGGCGATGGAGGGTCAGGTCAAGCCGATCACCGTGTCGATCGACGGGCAGGGCCGGATCTTCATCCAGGACGCCGAGTTCTCGCTCGACGATCTGGTGCCGAAGCTGGAGGCGATCGCCAAGAACGGCATCGACGAGCGCATCCTGGTGCGCGGCGACCGCACCACCGATTACGGCTCTATCCTCAAGGTGATGGGCCGTCTCAACGACGCCGGTTACAAGAAGATCGGCCTCGTCTCGCTTCCCGAAACCGCGTCGAGGTGAGGGGCCCATGCGTCCGGGTCTGCCGTCCTCCGCCGTTCTCCACGCCCTGCTGATCGCCTGGATCCTGTTCGGATTCCCGGGCTTCGAGACGCGCGAGGAGCAACCGGCGGTCGACGCGATGCCGATCGAGTTCGTGCCGATGGCCGACGTCGCCAACCTCCGGCTGGGCCAGAAGACGGCCAAGCCGAAGGACGAGATGACGCCGAAGGACATCGCCAAGTCGGCCAAGGAGGCGGACGGCAAGCGCGCCGGTACCGACGCGCAGGAAGAGCCGCCGCCGCCGGTGCCCGAGGCGCGGCCGACGCCGAAGCCCGAGCCGGAGCCGCAGAAGGTCGCCGAACTGCCGAAGGAAGAGCCGGTCAAGGCGCCGGAGCCCAAGCCCGCGCCGCCCCCGCCGCCGGCCAAGGCGGAACCGGCGCCGCAGGCCAAGGCCGAACCGGTGAAGGCGCCGGAAGCCAAGCCGACGCCGGCCCCGCCGCCCAAGGCGCCGGAGCCCAAGCCCGATCTGCCGAAGGAGGCGGAGAAGGCCAAGGACGTCGGCGAGGGCGCGCCGCCCAAGCCGAAGGAGCCGCCGAAGGACACCAAGGCGCTCGACAAGCTGATCGAGGACCAGAAGAAGGCCGACGAGAAGAAGGCGGCGGACGCCAAGGCGAAGGCGGAGGCCGACGCCAAGGCCAAGGCCGCGGCGGACGCCAAGGCGAAGGCGGAAGCCGAGGCCAAGGCCAAGGCCGCGGCGGACGCCAAGGCGGAAGCCGACGCCAAGGCGAAGGCCGTTGCGGACGCCAAGGCGAAGGCGGAAGCCGACGCCAAGGCGAAGGCGGCCGCGGACGCGAAGGCGAAGGCGGAGGCCGACGCCAAGGCCAAGGCCGCCGCGGCGGCGA
>JAAYVT010000590.1 GCA_012517025.1 Phyllobacteriaceae bacterium
CGCCTTCGCCTTCGGCGGCGAACTCATGCGCATCGAGGAGGCGCTCGCCCACGTCGCCGCCCACGTTCCCCCGGTCGCCGAGACGGAGCGGGTGACGATCTCGCAGGCCGACGGGCGGGTGCTCGCCGCCGCGATGCGGGCGCCGATGGCGCTGCCCGCCTTCGACAATTCGGCGGTCGACGGCTATGCGGTCGCCTTCGACGCGCTCGCCGCGGACGGCGCCTCGGTGTTGCCGATCGTCGGGCGGATCGCCGCCGGTCACGGCGCCGGCCACGCCGCCACGGCGGGGGCGGCGGTGCGCATCTTCACCGGCGCGCCGATGCCGGTCGGCTGCGACACGGTGTTCATGCAGGAGGACACCACGCTCCTCGACGACGGGCGGGTCTCTCTGCCGAAGGGCTTGAAGCGGGGCGCCAACACCCGGCCGCGCGGCGAGGACGTCGAAGAGGGAGCGGAGGTGCTGGCGGCCGGTCGCCGCCTCGATCCGCGCGACGTGGCGCTGCTCGCCGCCCTCGGCGTCGCCGAGATCGAAGTGCGGCGGCGGCCGCGCGTCGCCGTCTTCTCCACCGGCGACGAGATCCTCGAACCGGGGGTGCCGCTCGCTCCCGCCCATCTCTACGATTCCAACCGCTTCGCGCTGATGGCGATGCTGCGGCGGGCCGGCTGCGAGGTGACCGATCTCGGCATTCTCGCCGACGACGTCGTCGAGACCGCCGATCGGCTCGACCGGGCGGCCCGCGACCACGATCTGGTGGTGACCTCCGGCGGCGTCTCGACCGGCGAGGAGGACCACGTCAAGGCGGCGCTGGCGCGAAAGGGGGCCCTGCAGTTCTGGCGGCTCGCCATCAAGCCGGGGCGCCCGGTGGTGATGGGCAGCCTGGAGGGGGCGGCCTTCGTCGGCCTGCCCGGCAATCCGGTCGCCGTCTTCGTCACCTTCGCCCACGTGTTGCGCCCGATCGTCGCCGCACTCGCCGGCGCCGCCGTGCTGCCGCTGCCGCGTCAGGAGGTGATCGCCGGCTTCGCCCATCGCAAGAAGGCGGGGCGACGCGAATACGTCCGAGTGTCGTTGAAGATCGAGGGCGGGCACGTGATCGCCGAGAAGTATCCGATCGACGGGGCGGGCGTGTTGACCTCGCTCACCCGCACCGACGGTCTCGTCGAACTCGCCGAGGAGACCACCGAGGTGGCGCCGGGGACGACGGTGCCGTTCCTCGACTACCGCCTGATGTTGTGACCGGCGCGGCGAACCTCGCGGAAGATCGCTCGACGCGCGGTTGCGGCGGCGCGTCCGGTCCGGCTTGCCTTCGTGCCGACCGGTCCGTATAAGAAACTCGAGATTAGCGCGGTGACGCGGTCGAGAGATGCAATGCCCGTACACATTCTTTCGGAATGTGCGGTGACCGCGTCCAGTCGCTGCCGACGTTTCTATTGTCAGAACTCTCTTTAGTCGACAATTCGGCCACTATTCAGGATGTGAGGTTCGGAAAGATGGCGAAGAAGGCGTTGATTACTGGCATCACTGGCCAGGATGGGGCCTATTTGTCTCAGTTCCTGCTGAGCAAAGGGTACGAAGTCTTCGGCGTCATTCGCCGTTCGTCGCACCGTGGTGTCGAAGATCATCGACTGCGGTGGCTCGGCATCTCCGGCGAGGTCCATCTGTTGGACGGCGATCTCGGCGATCTGTCGAGCCTTCTGCGCATCGTCCAGGAAGTCCGGCCGGACGAGATCTACAATCTCGCGGCGCAGTCGTTCGTCGCCTCGTCCTGGCGCCAGCCGCTGTTGACCGGGCAGGTGACGGCGCTCGGCGTCACCAACATTCTCGAGGCGATGCGGCTCGAGGCGCCGGGCGCGCGCTTCTATCAGGCCTCGTCCTCCGAGATGTACGGTCTGATCCAGCAGCCGATGCAGAACGAGAGCACGCCGTTCTATCCGCGCAGCCCCTACGCGGTGGCCAAGCTCTACGGTCACTGGATCACGGTGAACTATCGCGAGAGCTTCGGGTTGCACGCCTCCTCGGGCATCCTGTTCAACCACGAGAGCCCGCTGCGCGGCGTCGAGTTCGTGACCCGCAAGGTGACGAGCACGGTGGCGCGGATCAAGCTCGGCCGGACCGACGTCCTGCGCCTCGGCAACATCGACGCCAAGCGCGACTGGGGCCACGCCCGCGACTACGTCCGCGCGATGTGGCTGATGCTGCAGCAGGACAAGCCGGACGACTACGTCGTCGCCACCGGCGTCACCACCACGGTGCGCGACATGTGTCGGATCGCCTTCGACCACGTCGGCCTCGACATGGAGAAGCATCTCGTCATCGACCCGGCGCTCTTCCGCCCGGCCGAGGTCGAGGTTCTGCTCGGCGATTCCAGCAAGGCGCGCCGCGCCCTCGGTTGGCAGCCGGAGATCGACCTCGATACGATGATCCGTGAGATGGTCGATTCCGACTTGGTGCGCGTCGGGCAAGAATATTACGAGTGATCCGGTCGCGGCCGAAGCTCTGAGAGGTCGAATGGCGGTCCTCGATCGTATCCTGATCACCGGCGGCGGCGGCTTCGTCGGATCGCGCCTGCGCGAGCGTCTGCGCGCCACGTTCCCGGGAGCGCGGTTCATCGACGTGTCGCGGTCCTGCGAGGACGACGTGCCGGGCTGGCAGGGGGTGGTGCTGGATCTGCGCGACGAGGCGGGCGTCGACGCCGTCGTCGCGGAATTCGCGCCGCAGCTCGTCGTCCACCTGGCCGCGCAATCGTCGATCGGCGCGGCGACGCGGGCGGGCGAGGACTCGTGGCGGACGAACTTCCTCGGGACCTTCCATCTCGCCACGGCGGTGGCCCGGCACGTGCCCGAGGCGACCTTCTTCTTCGCGTCGAGCGCGGCGATCTACGGCGCCAGCCTGATCGACGGCGTCGTCGAC
>JAAYVT010000591.1 GCA_012517025.1 Phyllobacteriaceae bacterium
CGGACGGCCGGAGCAGGGACGCGATCGCGGTCCCCGGCGCGAGGACCGGCCGCGCGACAGCCGTCCGGAAAAGCCGATGGATCCGGATTCGCCTTTCGCCAAGCTGATGGCGCTCAAGGCCGAACTGGAAAAGGGCAAGCGGGACGAGTGAGCCGCGAGGCGGACCCATGGACGGCGATCGCCAGCGCATCGATCGGTGGCTGTGGCACGCGCGGGTGGTGAAGACCCGGGAGCTGGCCAAGACGCTGGTCGAGGGCGGTCACGTCCGGGTCGACCGCGAGCGCGAGACCAAGGCGGGCGCGGCGATCAAGCCGGGTCAGGTGCTGACGGTGACGTTGCCGGGTCGGGTGCGGGTGTTGAAGGTCGTCGGCTTCGTCGAGCGGCGCGGCTCGGCCGAGGTCGCGGCGACCACCTACGAGGATCTGAGCCCGCCGCCACCGCCGCGCGAGACGCGGGTCGAAACGGCGCCGGTCGGCGAACGCGAGGACGGCGCCGGGCGCCCGACCAAGCGCGATCGCCGGGCGCTCGACCGATTGCGCGAGGGCGAGGAATGAACGCCGCGCGGCGCGCCGCCGGATTCGTGATCGGCCGTCGGTGGGATCGCACGATCTCGCGCTTGCGCGACGGCGCGACCTCGGATAACCGAAACGCCGAGAGCAACGCCCGGCGTCCATTCGCCCACGACGGGACGCCACCGGCCCCGCCGGAGCCTCAGACCGAGAGGATTGCGACATGACCTACGTGGTCACCGACAACTGCATCAAGTGCAAGTACACCGACTGCGTCGAAGTCTGCCCGGTCGATTGCTTCTACGAAGGCGAGAACATGCTCGTCATCCACCCGGACGAGTGCATCGACTGCGGCGTGTGCGAGCCGGAATGCCCGGCCGAGGCGATCAAGCCCGACACCGAGGACGGCCTCGACAAGTGGCTGTCGCTCAACGCCGAATATGCGCAGAAGTGGCCGAACCTGACCGCCAAGCGCGATCATGCGCCGGACGCCAAGGAATTCGACGGCATGGCCGGCAAGCTCGAGAAGTTCTTCTCCTCGAAGGCCGGGCAGGGCGACTGAGCGGACGACGCGGCGTCGCGGGCACGGTCGGCGGAGACACGCCGGGCGCGCCGCTGCGGTGAAATGCCGCGTACCGGTGACACCTCCCACGGCGGCCCGAACGGCCGCCGTCGGCGTTTTTCCGTGTGCTCTCGACGGTTCGGACGGGACGGAGCGCGATCGCCGAAGGGCGCTCGGCGGGGCTGATCGTCGCGAATGCCTCGCAAATCGGCACACCCCTGGCGACCATGGCGCTTTCATGAGCGCATGATTCGTGGTATGCAATATCCCGCAGTCGTTTTCCCACCGGCTTTCTCCCCAGCGGAGTCTCCGAATGATCGTCAGGATCATCGCCAGCTCTCGGTTCGTGTCGGCCCTCGTCCCGACATCGTCCGAGACGACGGAAGTCTTCGCTCCTGATCCCGTCTTCGGGTCGGAAAGCCCACATCGAACCGGCTGAAAATACGAGTGCGCGCGTCCGTCGGATCCCGATCGGGAATCGGGAGGGCGGGCGCGGCCGCGACGATCCGGGTCGAGCGCCGTCGACGCTCCCGGATGGTGCGACGTCGTTTCTCGGATGCCCCGAACGGGGCCGATCGACCAGGAGTATCGGGCGTATGGCCACCACCCCCATGAAGAAGACGTCTCAGACCCGCAACGGCTTCAAGGCGGGAGAACACATCGTCTACCCGGCCCATGGTGTCGGCCAGATCACCTCCATCGAGGAGCAGGAAATCGCCGGATTCAAGCTGGAGCTCTTCGTCATCTCGTTCGAGAAGGACAAGATGACGTTGCGCGTTCCGGTCACCAAGATCGCCGCCGTCGGCATGCGCAAGCTGTCGGAGACCGCGGTGGTGAAGAAGGCGATGGAGACGGTCAAGGGCCGGGCGCGCGTCAAGCGCACGATGTGGTCGCGCCGCGCCCAGGAATACGAGGCCAAGATCAATTCCTGTGATCTCGTCGCCATCGCCGAGGTGGTGCGTGATCTCTATCGCGCCGACACCCAGCCCGAGCAGTCCTATTCCGAGCGTCAGCTCTACGAGGCCGCGCTCGATCGGATGGCGCGCGAGGTGGCGGCGGTCGACCGCATCTCCGAGACCGAGGCGATCCGTCAGATCGAGACCAACCTGCAGAAGACGCCGCGCCGCAACGGCAAGGCCGAGGACG
>JAAYVT010000592.1 GCA_012517025.1 Phyllobacteriaceae bacterium
CGAAGAAGGTGTCGAAGCAGGCCTTCGCCCTCTTCCCCAAGATCCGCGAGATCGACCGGCTTCTCCTCGGTCCGACGCCGCCGCGTCTCGTCGAGAGCCACCCGGAAGTCGCCTTCGCGGTGCTGAACGGCGGCCGCGCCATGACCCTGCCGAAGAAGGTAAAGGGCCGCCCGAACCCGGCCGGCCTCGACGAACGCCGCGCCTTCCTCGCCGCCCACGGCTTCGACCCGGCGATCCTCGCGCGCGCGCCGCGCGGCGCCGGTCTCGACGATCTGATCGACGCCTGTGTCCTGGCTCTGGTCGCCCGCCGCGTCGCCCGCGGCGAGGCGGTCTCGTTCCCCTCGCCGCCGGAGCGCGACGCGCGCGGCCTGCCGATCGCGATCTGGGCGTGAGCCCCCTGCGACACCCCGCCGCGTCTTCGCCCGCGGAAAATTCGAACCGATTTGCGCTGCATCGCAGCGTATTCGACCTTCGCGGAATTGCCGCCCTCCTCGGCTTCCGGCATCACGGGGTCCGGAGCGGCGGAGCCGGCGGGAGATCACCATGAGCAAGACCAACACGGGCAACTTCTTCGAGGACTTCCGCATTGGTCAGGTGATCCGCCACGCCACCCCGCGCACCCTGACGGAAGGCGACGTCGCGCTCTACACCGCCCTCTACGGCACCCGTTTCGCGGTCCAGTCCTCGGACGCCTTCGCCCGCGCCATCGGCTATCCGCGCGCACCGATCGACGACCTCCTGGTCTTCCACGTCGTCTTCGGCAAGACCGTGCCGGACGTGTCGCTGAACGCCGTCGCCAACCTCGGCTACGCCGGTTGCCGCTTCCTCGCCCCGGTCTATCCCGGCGACACCCTCTCCACCGTCTCCGAGGTGATCGGCCTCAAGGAGAATTCCAACGGCAAGACCGGCGTCGTCTACGTCCGCTCCACCGGCTACAACCAGCACGGCGAAGAAGTCCTCGACTACGTGCGCTGGGTGATGGTGCGCAAGGCCGACGAGAAGGCGGTGGTGCCCGAGCAGAAGATCCCGGAGCTGCCCGCCGCGCTGACCCCCGAGGAGATCGGCTCGGCCGTGCCGGTGATCGATCCGAAGGCCTGGGACGGCGTGCTCGCCGGCAGCCCGCACCGCTTCGGCGATTATCGCGCCGGCGAGCGCATCGACCACGTCGACGGCATGACGGTGGAGGAGGCCGAGCACATGCTCGCCACCCGCCTCTACCAGAACACCGCCAAGGTGCATTTCAACCAGTACACCGAAGGTCAGGGCCGCTTCGGCCGACGCCTGATCTACGGCGGCCACGTCATCTCGCTCGCTCGCTCCCTCTCCTTCAACGGCCTCGGCAACGCCTTCCACGTCGCCGCGATCAACGGCGGCCGCCACGTCTCGCCGCTGTTCGCCGGGATGACGGTGTTCGCTTGGTCGGAGGTGCTGGAGACCGCCGAGCTGCCCGGCCGCGACGACGTCGGCGCGCTCCGGTTGCGTCTGGTCGCCACCAAGGACCAGCCCTGCGCCGGCCTGCCCTACAAGCTCGAGACCGGCGACTACGACCCGGCGGTGATTCTCGACCTCGATTATTGGGTGATCCTGCCGAAGTGAAATTTTCGGTCTGATGCGCAACCTTCCCATCTGGAATGTCGCCGAAGGTCGGGCTATGCCCACCGTCGACGCATGACTGCGCGTTAATCCCTTTGGACGTTTTGACGCACCGCCCACAAACGCGTTAGAAGGCTTCCAGCCGTGCGCCCGAACCCGCACGTTCGTCGCGATCGCGAGGTCGCGGCGCGATCGGTTCGACCGCCCTTCAACCTCCCAGGGATCGAAGACAGGCCGATGTCGACACAGACCAAAGCCGGCAACGGGGTCGAGCGCCCCCTTTCGCCGCATCTCTTCATCTACGCGCCTTCCTGGACGATGGTGATGTCCGTCGTCCATCGCGGAACCGGCGCGGCGCTCTACTTCGGCACGCTGCTGCTCGCGGCCTGGTTGATCGCCGCGGCCTCCGGTCCGGCGGCCTACGACATGGTCCAGTGGCTGTTCGGCTCGTGGATCGGACAGCTGGTGCTGTTCGGCTACACCTGGGCCTTGGTCTGCCACCTGATCGGCGGCATCCGTTTCCTGATCTGGGACATGATTCTCGGCTTCGGGCCTGAGCGGCGTCTCCTCGCCCTCGGCACCTGGGTTCTTTCCGGCGTCTTCACGATCCTGATCTGGATCGTCGGCTACGCGGTCAAGTGAGGAGAGGACAGAACATGCGCACGCCCCTCTCTTCCGTCCGTGGTCGCGGCACCGCCAAGTTCGGCACCGAAGATTATTGGATCCAGCGCGTCACGGCCGTCGCCATGGTGCCGCTGACCGTCGTCTTCATCCTGGCGGTCATCTGCGTCGTCGGCGCTCCCTACGCCCGCGCCCATGCGGTGCTGGCCTCGCCCTTCGTCGCGATTCCCTTCGCCGCGATGGTGATCGCCGGCGTCCTGCACATGCGCATCGGCATGCAGGTGATCATCGAAGACTACACGCCGTCCGACGCGTGGAAGATCCTGTTCGTGCTTCTGAACAACTTCTTCTCGGCGTTGGTCGCCCT
This sequence comes from Phyllobacteriaceae bacterium, assembly GCA_012517025.1. Taxonomy (GTDB): domain Bacteria; phylum Pseudomonadota; class Alphaproteobacteria; order Rhizobiales; family Ancalomicrobiaceae; genus Pinisolibacter. The sequence goes on from JAAYVT010000592.1 coordinate 2,582, forward strand.
GGCGATGCTCTGGGCCGTCGCCAAGCTCTCGTTCGGGATGTGATCGACATGGCCGAAAACACCGTCAAGGCTCCCGGCACGTCCGGCGCCGCCTATTCCTTCATCGACCACACCTTCGACGTGGTGGTGGTCGGCGCCGGCGGCGCGGGCCTGCGCGCCGTCGTCGGCGCCTCCGAGGCGGGCCTCAAGACCGCCTGCGTCACCAAGGTCTTCCCGACCCGCTCGCACACCGTCGCCGCCCAGGGCGGCATCGCCGCCTCGCTCGGCAACATGGGCGAGGACAACTGGCGCTTCCACATGTACGACACCGTCAAGGGGTCGGACTGGCTCGGCGACCAGGACGCCATCGAGTTCATGTGCAAGAAGGCCGTGGAAGTGGTGGTCGAGCTCGAACACTACGGCATGCCCTTCGACCGTACCGACAACGGCAAGATCTATCAGCGCCCCTTCGGCGGCCACATGTCCAACTTC
>JAAYVT010000593.1 GCA_012517025.1 Phyllobacteriaceae bacterium
ACCATGAAGGCGCTGTCGTTGCGCATGTCGAGGCCGAGCTCGATCGAGGTCTCCGACTGGAACGTCGCCGAGGCGAAACAGCCCCGCCGCTGCGCGTTGGCGGCGATCGTCCAGCCGCGCACGTTGTCGACTTCCCGATCGATCGTGTAGGGCGTCCCCGCCGACGCGCTCCCCACCGCCGACAGCACCGCTCCCGTGAACAGGAGCGCCCGCGAAACGGTGGCGACGACCGCGCGATGTTCCCTCGACGACCTCATGACGAGCCTCTCCCCCGATCCGGAACCGCAGCGACGTCGCTCTCCGTCACCCACCCCCGGGCCGGTCCCGCGACGAGAGGCTACTTGTCCCGCTCCGCCGGTTCAAGGCGCCGAAGGGTCGATTCGTTTCTCCACGGACGGCGTGCCGCACGCGACCGCCCCGCCCTCCCGCGATCGTCCGCCGCGACCGCGTGCCTGCGCCGCGTGGAAGTCGACGAAGCCGTGGGCGCGATGGACGATGGCGTGATCGTCCGCCCATTCGCCGAGCGGTGCCAGACACCAATCCCAATCGGCGTCGGCGGCCGGCAGCGCCACCCCCTCGAGCAGATCCCGCGTCTCCACCACCCGTCCCTCGGCGTCGACGTCGAGCCCGTGCGAATCGGTCAGCAGGCACACCCGCCCGGAGAACCGCGCCAAGGCGGCGAGATGCCCCTCGACGATCCGCCGCCCGAGCCCGACGTGGCGCCGCCGCCGCGCGCTCGACATCCGCTCCAGCCGGTCGACCGGCTGCAGCGCCAGCTGCGACAGGCAATTCGCCGAGATCACCAGATCGATCGCCGGGTCGGCGGCGAAGCGCGCCAGCGGATCGGCGAGCCCGGTCGCCCGGTCGAGCAGCAGATCGGTCGCGCCGGTGACGTCGAGCGCCACCAGCGCGACGTTGGCGTGGCGTCGCGCCTTCAGACGCGCCGGCCAAAGATGCACCACGTCGACCAGCATCACCGTCTCGAAACGCTCGGCGAGGAGGGCGAGCGGCACGTCGCGCACCAGCCCCGAGCCGAGCACCAGACAGGTGCGCCGGCGCTCGCAACCCTCCACCGCCGCCGTCACGATGGCGTGGCAGTGCGCCTCGTGCGCGCTCCAGTCGCGCCGGCAACGCACGCTGCGCGACCACAGCGACACCGCCGCGGTCAGATGTCCGGTCCGCCGCGCGTCGAGCGAGGCCGGGGTCAGGCACCAGGTGAGAATCTCGGCGAGCATCGGCCCCTCGCGAATCGTCGCGGCGCCCCGAGCCTAACGGATCTTCCCCCGCGCAGGCGACGCCGACCCCGCTCCTGTGCTAGAGGAGGCCGGTTTTCACCGAAGGACCTCTCGATGACCGCTCCCGACGGCCCCGCCCCCGCCCCTCGCCGCGACCTGCACGGTTGGCGCAAGGCCGCGCTCGAACTCGGGCCGCTCGCCGTCTTCTTCGCCGTCAACGCGCTGACGAGCAAGACCCACGGCCTCTATCCGGCGACCGCCGCCTTCATGCTCGCCACCGTCGTCGCCCTGACGATCTCGTGGATCGCGGTGCGGCGGCTGCCGATCATGCCGCTGGTCTCCGGCGTGGTGGTGCTGATCTTCGGCTCGCTCACCTTGTGGCTGCAGGACGAGCTCTTCATCAAGCTGAAGCCGACGATCGTCAACGTGCTGTTCGGCTCGGTGCTGCTCGGCGGCCTCCTCTTCGGAAAATCGCTGCTCGGCCTCGTCTTCGAGGCGGTGTTCGAGCTCGACGAAGACGGCTGGCGCAAGCTCACCTTCCGCTGGGGGGTGTTCTTCTTCGTCCTCGCCGGCCTCAACGAAGTGGTCTGGCGCAATTTCTCCACCGACGCCTGGGTGTCGTTCAAGGTCTTCGGCATCATGCCGCTGACCTTCGTCTTCGCGCTGACCCAGGTGCCGCTGATCCAGAAGCACGCGATCGAGAAGCCGGAGGACGGCCCCTCCGACCCCGCCTGATCAGGTCCGCGACAGCACCAGCCGCGCCGCGAAGGCGCCGAACAGCGTGGCGAGCGTCCAATCGAGCGCGCGCCTCAGCCGCCGCGACCGGGCGAAGGCGCCGGAGACCCGCTCCGCCGCCAGGATCATCACCGCGCAACACGGCGCCCCGACGACGCCGTAGAGCCCACCGAGCACCGCCATCCGGAAGGCGGCGTGCGGATCGGCCGGATCGACGAACTGCGGCAGGAACGTCACGAAGAACAGCACGATCTTCGGATTGAGGATGTTGACCCCGAGCCCGGCGAGGAAGGCGCGGCCGAGCGATCCGCCCTCTCCGGTCGTGGCCGTCTTCGGCTCGAACATCGAGCCGTGCCGCAGCGTCTGGACCGCCAGCACGACGAGATAGGCCGCGCCCACCCCTTTCAGCACGGCGAAGGCGGTGCCCGAGGCGGCGAGCAGCGCGGAGAGGCCGAACGCGGCGAGCGCGGTGTGGACATAGAGCCCGGCCGTCGTCCCGGCGAGCGCGGCGAAGCCGGCCGCCCGCCCCTGCGCCAGAGTGCGGCCGAGGAACAGCGCCATGTCGGGGCCCGGCGTGAACACCAGAACCAGCACCGCCGCCACATAGGCGGCGACCGTGGCGAGGCTCGGCAAGGCCGCGATCCAGTCGGAACCGATCATCGTTTCGCCTTTCGGACGACGGAGAGAGGGGGGCGACTTTTGCACGGAGAGCCGGAACCGGCTAGAGCAGGGGCCGCCGAAAGTCAGGAGACCACATGACGCGCCCGACCGACACCGTCGCCGGTTTGATCCGGGAGATCGCCACCACCCGTCCGATCTTCGCCGCCGTCTGCCTCACCGCCTTCGTCTCCGGCGTCGCCCTGCTCTTCCCCGGCATCGACGTCGCCGTCGCCGGCCTGTTCCATCACCCCGGCGTCTACGCCGACACGCCGTTTCCGGCCGAGGACTGGTCGCTCCTGCAGACCCTGCGCCGCGCCGGCATGGGGGTGACGCGCTGGGCGACGATCGTCCTCCTCCTCGCCCTCCTCGCCAAGGTGGTCGTGCCGCTGCTCGCCCGCGCCTTTTCCACCCGCAAACTGCTGTTCCTGCTGGTGAGCCTCACCGTCGGCCCCGGCCTGTTGATCAACGGCTTCTTCAAGGAACTGTGGGGCCGCCCGCGCCCGGTCGAGACCACGATCTTCGGCGGTCCGTGGCCGTTCATGCCGGCCTGGATCCCCGGCGGCGACTGCCCGACCAACTGTTCCTTCCCCTCCGGCGAGGCATCCGGCGCGGCGTGGTTGCTCGCGCTGGTGTTCGTCGTGCCGGAGCGCTGGCGCAAGCCGACGCTCGCCGCGGTGATCGCCTGGACGCTGGCGATCTCGTTCAACCGCATGGTCTTCGGCTCGCACTTCCTCTCCGACGTGGTGATCGGCTGGAGCCTGATGTTGGTGGTGGTGTTGACGGCCCGCGAGCTGATCCTGATCCGCCTCCCCGACGCCACGATCGCCCGGATCGACGCCGCCCTCGCCCGCCTCGGCGAGCGGCTCACCGCGCCGTTCCGACCGCGTCTCTGAGCTGCCCGTCGTCGTCGCAGACCGTCATCGTCACCGGATCGACGTCCGCCGGCAGCAGATCGCCCATCGGCCGGCAGCGCCCGTCCTCGCAGATCCGCCAATCGGCGGTCGCCCCGGAACGCGCCAACACGACGCGGGGCTGCGGCGGCAGGCTCGGCCGCCATTCCCAGGCGTCGCCGACCCGGCGCGCGCCCTCGCCCGCCTCCATCCCGGCGCCGGAGCCGCGCACCCGCGCCGCCTCGATCACCAGACCCGCCGCCGTCGCCCGCCAGTCCTCCTCCCACGGGATCTTCTCGACCGAGTGGGTCCAGGCGAGCGTCGCCCTCTCACCCGAGAGCGGCAGGATCAACGCGCCGGCGATCAAGCAGATCTTCATGCCGCCGCCCGCGAGGTCGGCTTCGCCCCGCGCGTCCGCGTCCAGTGCAACGCCACGAAGGCCACGCCGAGACCGACGCCGACCGCGTCCGTCCACGGCGCCGCCGCGGCCAGGAAGCCCGCCGCCGCCACCGCGAGCAGCCGCTCGACGATGAGGAGATGGGCCCGGCCGTAGCCGATCGCCGCCGCGCCCCACAGCGCCACCGCCGCCAGCGCCTTGAGGATCATGGTGACGACGTCGACCCAATGGGCGAAGCCGGCAGGCCCGTGCGGCTGCAGCATCAGGGCCGGATCGTAGACCGCGAGATAGGGGATGACGAAGCCCGGCAGCGCGATCCGCAGCGCCTCGAAGCCGATGCGGAAGCCGCTGGTCCGCGCGATCGGCGCGGCGGCGAAGGCGGCGAGCGCCACCGGCGGGGTGAGGTCGGCCATGATGCCGAAATAGAAGACGAACATGTGGCTGACGATCAGCGGCACCCCGAGCGCCAGGAGGGCCGGTGCGGCGATCGACGAGGTGATGATGTAGTTCGGGATGGTCGGGATGCCCATGCCGAGCACCAGGCTGACCAGCATGGTCAGGATCAGCGAGGTGAAGAGCGAGTTGCGGCCGATGTCGACCACCCAGTTGCCGAAGATCGTGCCGACCCCGGTCAGCGTCATGGTGCCGACGACGATGCCGACCACCGCGCAGGCGAGACCGACCGGAAGCGCCTGCCGCGCCCCGTCGGCGAGGGCGTCGCGGCACATCACGAGCGTCGCCCGGCCGCCGCGCGAGAACGCCGTCGCCACGATCGCCGCTCCGACCAGGACGAGAAGCGTCGTCACTCCGATCGCCAGCGAGGCGGCGGCGAGAAGCCCGAGCCCGATCCAGAAGATCATCCGCACCGTCTGCGCGCCGATGCCGAGCGCCATCGACCCGGCGACCACCAGCAACACCGTCAGCGCGAGGCCGACCGATCCGGCGAAGAGCGGCGTGTAGCCGGCGAAGAGCAGCCACACCAACACGGCGAGCGGCAACACCAAGTGCCAGCGTTCGGCCAGCGACCGCTTGGCGTCCGGCAGATCGGCCCGCGCCAGCCCGACGAGGCCGCAGCGCCCGGCCTCGAGATGCACCGCGAGGAAGGCCGAGGCGTAATAGAGCACCGCCGGCACCACCGCCGCCTTGACGATCTCGAAATAGGGAACGTCGATCGTCTCCGCCATGATGAAGGCGACCGCCCCCATCACCGGCGGCATGATCTGCCCGCCCATCGACGCCGTCGCCTCGACCCCGCCGGCGAAGGCGGCGCGATAGCCGAAGCGCTTCATCAGAGGAATGGTGAACTGGCCGACGGCGACGACGTTCGCCACCCCCGAGCCCGAGATCGTCCCCATCAAGGCCGAGGAGAACACCGCGACCTTCGCCGGCCCACCCCGCGCCATGCCGAACAGGCCCATGGCGACGTCGGTGAACAGCGCGATCATCCCGGCGCGTTCGAGGAACGAGCCGAACAGGATGAACAGGAAGATGTAGGTGGCGGAGACCAGCGTCGGGGTGGCGTAGAGCCCCTCGGTGCCGAAGCTCATGTGCTCGACCACCTGCGAGAGCCCGTAGGGCCGATGGTCGAACGGGCGCGGCAGATGGTCGCCGAGCAGGCAATAGGCGAGGAACACCCCCGCCACGATCGGCAGCGCCGGCCCCATGAACCGCCACACCAACACGAACAGCACCACCATCGCCGCGATGCCGACGCCGAGATCGAGCCCGGAGAGATCGCCCGAGCGCTCGACCAGATCGGCGTAGAACGCCCAGTGATAGAGCCCGACCGCGAAGCCGACCCCGGCGAGGGCGAGCAGAAACACCCGGTCGAGCCCCGACTTCGCCCGATGAAGCGCCAGCGCCGACGCCCCGACCAGACACAGGAAACCGACGTGGACGGCGCGCACCACCTGGCTCGGCGGATTGCCGGTGTAACGGGCGATCAACGCGAAGGCGCCGAGGAGGGCGAGGAAGCCGAGCGGCCCGTCGAGCCCGATCCGCCGCCGCGCCGCCGCGACCGCGAGCCACACCGCCCAGACCGCGAAGGCGACCTCGGTGAAGTGGATCGCCGTCAGGCCGAAGGCGATCGGCCGATCGAGCGGGATCGAGAAGGCGGTGACCACCTGGAACGCCGAGAAGGCGACCGAGATCCAATAGAGCAGACGGCCGGAAAAACCGTCGCCGTGATCGGCGGGAAGCCCGTGCTCCGGATCGACCGCCCGGATCGGGGCCTCCTCCGTCGCGGCCGTGCGCGTCTCGACCATGTGTATCGACTCCGAAGAATGCGGGACCGCCGCCCGCGCGCCCACGCCGGGAGACCGCGACGGGGTCCGCCCGTCGCATCGATCGCGTCCATCGATCATCCTCGACGGACGCTCACTTCACGCCTTTTTCCGCGAAATACTTCGCCGCGCCCGGATGCAGCGGCACCGGCATGCCGAGCTTGGCGTTCTCGAGCTTGATGCCCTTGGCGGCCGAATGCGCCGCCTGCAGCTCGCCGAGGTTCTCGTAGATCGCCTTGGTCATCTGGTAGACGAGGTCGTCGGGCAGATCGGCGCGGGTGACGAGATAGTTGACCACCGCGGCGGTCGGCACCGGCGTGTCCTGCTTGGAATAGGTGCCGGCCGGAATCTCGGTGGCGACGAACGGCGCCCCCGCCTTGTCGACCACCGCCTGCGGGATCTCCACCACCGTGATGTCGACCGAGGAGGCGAGATCGCGGATCGACGACACGCCGAGACCGGCCGACTGCAGCGTCGCGTCGAGCTGGCGGTTCTTCATCAGCTCCACCGATTCGCCGAACGGCAGATACTCGACCTTGCCGAGATCCGAATAGGACAGCCCGGCGGCGGCCAGGATGGCACGGGCGTTGAGCTCGGTGCCCGACTTCGGCGCCCCGACCGACAGCCGCTTGCCCTTGAGATCGGCGAGCGTCTTGATGCCGCTGTCCTTCGACGCGACGATCTGGATGTAGTTCGAATAGATCGCGGTGACGCCGCGCAGCTTGTCGAGCTTCTTCTTGAAGCCGGCCTCTTCCTCGCCCTTCCAGGCGGCGGCGAGGCTGTCGCCGAGGGAAAACGCGATCTCGCCCTTGCCCTGCTGCAGCAGATTGAGGTTCTCGACCGAGGCCTTGGTCGCCTGCACCGTCGGCCGCGCCCCGGGGATCTTCTCGCCGAAGATCTTGGCGAGCGCCGCGCCGAGCGGGTAGTAGACGCCGGAGGTACCGCCGGACAACACGGTGACGAACTCGTCGGCACGGGCGGACACGGACGCGGTGGCGGCGAACGCCAGGGCGGCGAGCCCGGCGAGCATGGATCGAGCCTTCATCGAGGCGTCTCCCTCTTCGAACGTTTCCCGTCGAGAGGTCGTTTCTCGCCCCTCGCTCGTCGCCAGGATCGACCATCGCCGCCGTCGCGGCAACCTCGGAAATCCGCATTTTCGCGAAGTCGGCGATTTTTTCGGTCGATCGTTCGTTTCGCCGCTCGGCCGGAAAGGTCGTCCGTGAGTTTGCCGACCCGCCGCCTCGCCCCTTGACTTTGCCGCGTTCTTCGGGCTTCTCGACGGCGATCCGCGCGCGACGCGCGGACACCAACTGTTCGGGATCACGCGTCCGTCATGGCCTTCGTCCTCACGACGAAAACCAAAACGACCACGACGACGGCGACGAAAGTCGCCGGCTGACGCAGGCTCTCGACCTCCCGCAGCCCTCTCCCGGCGGGTGACGAGGGCAGCGGAGGACCGAACGGTTCCTTTCTCGATCCCTCGAAAAAGCGATCCCCGGTCCTCCCCGTCGAACGGGAGAGCGGTCGATCATGCGGGGAATTGAGAACATGGGTTACAAGGTCGCAGTCGTCGGAGCCACCGGCAACGTCGGTCGTGAAATGCTCGACATCCTGGCCGAGCGCGGCTTTCCGGTTTCGGAAGTGGTGCCGCTGGCCAGCCATCGCTCGCTCGGCACCGAGGTTTCCTTCGGCGAAAAGACGCTGAAGACCAAGGTCCTCGACAACTACGACTTCTCCGACACCGACATCTGCCTGATGTCGGCCGGCGGCTCGGTGTCGAAGGAATGGTCGCCGAAGATCGGCGCCCAGGGCTGCGTCGTCATCGACAACTCCTCGGCCTGGCGCTACGACGCCGACGTGCCGCTGGTGGTGCCGGAAGTGAACGCCGACGCCGTCGCCGGCTTCAAGAAGAAGAACATCATCGCCAACCCGAACTGCTCGACCGCCCAGCTGGTCGTGGCGCTGAAGCCGCTGCACGATCGCTTCGGCATCGAGCGGGTGGTGGTCTCGACCTATCAGTCGGTGTCGGGCGCCGGCAAGGACGCGATGGACGAGCTGTTCAACCAGACCCGCGCCATCTTCGTCAACGATCCGGTCGAGCCGAAGAAGTTCCCCAAGCGCATCGCCTTCAACCTCATTCCTCAGATCGACGTCTTCATGGAGGACGGCTTCACCAAGGAAGAGTGGAAGATGATGGCCGAGACCAAGAAGATTCTCGACCCGAAGATCAAGCTGACCGCCACTTGCGTGCGCGTGCCGGTGTTCATCTCGCACTCGGAAGCGGTCAACGTCGAGTTCAAGAACCCGGTCACCGCGGACGAGGCGCGCGACATCCTGCGCGAGGCGCCGGGCTGTCTGGTGATCGACAAGCACGAGCCGGGCGGCTACATCACCCCGCACGAGGCGGCGGGCGAGGACGCGACCTACATCTCCCGCATCCGCGAGGACGCGACGGTGGAGAACGGTCTCGCCTTCTGGTGCGTCTCCGACAACCTGCGCAAGGGCGCGGCCTTGAACGCCGTGCAGATCGCCGAAGTGCTGATCAATCGTAAGCTGATCACCCCGAAGGCGGGGTGATCGCGACCGCGATCGGCAGGAAAGAGGATCGGCGCCCGACGGGCGCCGATTTCGTTTTCGCCGGCGGATAGATGCTAAAAGGAAGGCCCCTTCCGGAGCATCGCCCATGTCCGACTGGAACCCCGCCCTCTACGCCCGCTTCGCCGACGAGCGCGCCCGGCCGATCGCCGATCTCCTCGCCCGCGTGCCGCTCGACGCCCCGCGCACCATCGTCGATCTCGGCTTCGGCGCCGGCGCCTCCACCGCGCCGCTGGTGGCCCGCTTCCCCGAGGCGCGTGTCCTCGGCCTCGACACCTCGCCCGCGATGCTGGAGAAGGCGCGGACCGCCGTGCCCACCGCCCGCTTCGCCCTCGCCGACGTCGCCGCTTGGGAGCCCGAGGCCCCGGTCGATCTGCTCTTCTCCAACGCCACCCTGCAGTGGGTCGGCGATCATCCGACGCTGCTGCCCCGCCTGATGGGTCACCTCGCCCCCGGCGGCGTCCTCGCCGTGCAGATGCCGGACAACCTCGACGAACCGAGCCACGCGTCAATGCGCGCGGTGGCGGCCGAGCCCCCCTTCGCCGAGGTCTTGCGCGAGGCCGCGGCGGCCCGCGCCCCGCTCCTCTCCTTCGAGGCGACCCACGACGCCCTCGCCCCCTCGGCCACGACCGTCGAGATCTGGCGGACCACCTACGTCCACCCGCTCGCCGGCCCCGAGAAGATCGTCGAGATGGTGTCCTCGACCGGGCTGAAGCCCTTCCTCGATCCGCTCGACGCGGAGGCGCACGCCCTCTTCCTCGCCCGCTACGGCGCCCGGATCGCCGCGGCCTATCCCAGAACCCGCGACGGCCACGTGCTCTTCCGCTTCCCCCGCCTGTTCTTCGTCGCGGTGCGGCGCTGACGCGCGCGCCCGGCCTCGAGGGACCGGCGCGGGCTCAGATCCGCTGCAGCGCGTCGACGAGCGGCGTCGGAGCGATGCTGGTTTCGCCGCGGAAGGGTTCGTCGAGGACGAGGATCAGGGCGATGCACAGGCCGATGGCGGCGAAGTGGACGGCGACCAGCGACCGCGTGAGCACCGTCGGCCGATAGCGCCCGTTCATCACCATGCCGCCGAGGAGAAAGCCGCCGATCAGGACCCAGAACACCCTCGGCACCGAGCGCGTGGCGTTCTCGTAGCGGGCGATCCGCGCGAGTTCGAGCCGATCGTGACGGTCGAGCAGGGAGCGCCGGACGTCTTCGCTCGCCGGCAGCCGCCGCAGCGCGGCGCGCAGATCGTCGAGCAACGCCTGGGCCTGCGGCGACAGGCTCGGCTCCGCCGCCCCAAGACGGCGCCATTCGTCGGTCACCACCGTCTCGACGTAGCGTCGCAGCAGATCCCGCTCCGGGCCCGCCCAATCCGCCGTCTGTTCGCCGATCTCGCGGGCGAAGGTGGCGACGAGCATCCCCTCGTGCGCCACCGCGTCGTCGGTCTTGCCGAAATTGGCGCGCACGTCGGTGACCGAGATCGCCAGCATGAAGGCGACGAAGGCGAGCAGGCTCGCATGCACCAGATCGAGCAGCTTGGCGTGCCGCTCGACCTCCTCTTCGAGCCCGGTGAAGAAGAAGCGGTGGACGATTTCGGCGACCCCGAGCGCGACGACGACGAGCACGCCGGCGATCACCAGCAGGATCGTCGCGTCGTTTGCTCGGACGAGGAAGTCGGACACGAGCGAGCCTCCTCGCCGATCACGCCTTGCGCTTGGCGGTGACCTCGATCTCGATCTTCATCTCGGGCTTGACCAAGCCGCAGACGATCATGGTGGCGGCCGGCCGCACCTCGGCGAAATATTCGCCGACGATCGGGAACACCACGTCCATGAAGGCGGCGTCGGTGACGTAATAGGTGGCGCGCACCACGTCCTGGAGATGGAAGCCCGCCTCGTTGAGCGCCTTGGTGATGGTGTTCATGGCGTTGCGGGCCTGATCCTCGATCGCCTCCGGCATCACCATGGCGGCATAGTCGTAACCGGTGGTGCCGGAGACCCAGCACCAGTCGTCCTGGGTCACGGCACGCGAATAACCGCCGACCTTCTCGAAGGCGGAACCGGAGGAGACGAGACGACGAGGGGTCATGGCACGATCCTTTTTTCGAAGGGTCAGGGGCTCGCCGGTCGACGAGCGAAGAGCAGCGCGACCCCGGCCGCCACCAGCGCGGCGCCGGACAGCCGCTCGACCACGAGCAGACCGCGCGGCGATCGCGTCAGGCGACCGAGATGGGTCCCGGCGAAGGCATAGAGCATCACCGCGACGAATTCGAGAAGAAGCGCCACCGCGCCGAGCGCCAGGATCTGGCCGAAGGCCGGCCGGCCCGGATCGACGAAGGGCGCGAAGAAGGCGGTGAACACCAGCATCGCCTTGGGATTGGTCGCCGCCGTCCAGAACTCGCGGGCGGCGAGGGCGCCGATCCGCCGGTCCTCGCCCGCCTCTTCGCGCGCGGCGGTGCGCGACCGCATCATCCGCCAGCCGAGCCACAGGAGATAGACCCCGCCGACGATCTTCAGCGCCGCGAACAACTCCGCCGAGGCCGCCAGCACCGCGCCGAGCCCGACCGCAGCCGTCAGAACGAAGGCGGCAAACGGCGGAAACCGCCCCGCCGCCGCTGCCAGCGCGGTGGGAAAGCCGAACTTCGCCGCATGCGTCATGGCGAGCACGTTGTTCGGCCCGGGGAACATGTTGAGCGCGAAGGCGGCGGGCACGAAGATCGCCCAGATGCCGAGGTCGCCGATCCCGAAGTTCATGACGGTCCTCCGAGCACGGCGGAGACGACGGGGGGCGGTTCGACCGCCCCCTCGAACGCGGCGGAGCGCCTCAGGCCCAGGGGCGGGCCGAGGCCGTCTTCGCCTCGTAGGCGTCGATCGCGTCGGCCTTCTGCAGCGTCAGGCCGATGTCGTCGAGCCCCTCGAGCAGGCAGTGCTTGCGGAACGGATCGATGTCGAAATGCACGACGCCGCCGTCCGGGCCCCGCACTTCCTGCGCCTCGAGATCGACCGTCAGCGTGGCGTTGGCGCCGCGCTCGGCGTCGTCCATCAGCTTGTCGAGGTCGGCCTGGGAGACGCGGATCGGCAGGATCCCGTTCTTGAAGCAGTTGTTGTAGAAGATGTCGGCGAAGCTGGTCGAGATGACGCAGCGGATGCCGTAGTCGAGCAGCGCCCACGGCGCGTGCTCGCGCGACGAGCCGCAGCCGAAGTTGTCGCCGGCGACGATGATCTGCGCCTTGCGCCACCCCGGCTGATTGAGCACGAAGTCCGGCTTCTCCGAGCCGTCTTCCTCGAAGCGCAGCTCGTAGAACAGACCGCGCGCCAGACCGGTGCGTTCGATCGTCTTGAGGAACTGCTTGGGGATGATCATGTCCGTGTCGATGTTGACGATCGGCAGCGGCGCGGCAACGCCGGTCAGCGTCGTGAACTTGTCCATGAGAGATCTCCGAAAGGCGTCGTCGGGCTCATAGCGCGTTTTGCCACGAGAACAAAGTCCCTCTTCCGCCCGAGCGCACACGAGCGTCGATCGCCCGATCACGGGCAGGTGGTGACCTGATTGCCGCAGAGCCCGGTCACCCACCCCCGCGTCGCCCGTGCCTCGGCGCCGGCGTCGTCGGTGAACCGCCCCTCGATCTCGAACCACCGCCCCTCGCAGGCGAGAACCCGGTCGAGCCGCAGGATCTCGCGTCCCCCGAGCGGCCGCTCGCGCGGCGCGTCGAGCACCTCGGCCGCCGTCGTCGGCTTCGCCCGGACCCGCTCGTCCTGCACCGACACGTCGATCAGCCGCCCCGACACCCAACCGCGTCCGCCGAACACCGTCTTCGCCGGCAGGTCGTAGCCGGAAAACTCGGCCCGATCGATCTCCAGCCAGCCGTCGCGCGAGCCGACGACGTGCACCTCGACGGCGATCGTCTCCTCGCCCTCGCGCCGCGGCGGCGGCAGGCGCGCCACCACCGCCGCCCCGGTGCCCGGCGCGGCGCGCACGTTGAGGCCGGCCGGATCGCGATCCTTCGACCAGGCGCGGACGTCGCAACCGGCCCGCGCCGGCCCCGTCGCGGCCAGCCCGAGCCCGAGCCCGAAGAGAACGGCGACCGAACGTCTCATGCGGGATCCTCCTCCTCGTCGACCGACGCCTCGATCGCCTCCATGTCGTCGTCGGAGAAGCCGAAGTGATGGCCGATCTCGTGGATCAACACGTGGGCGACGATCCGCCCGAGGCTGTCCTCGTTCTCCGCCCACCAGTCGAGGATCGGCCGGCGGTAGAGCCAGATGCGGTTGGGCATCCGCCCGGTGTCGGCGACCGCCCCGCCCTGCGGCAGGCCGACGCCCTGGAACAGTCCCATCAGATCGAATGGGCTCTCGAGCCCCATCTCCTCGACCACCTCGTCCTCGGGAAACTCGGCGACGGCGATCACCACCTCGCCGGTGAGCCGGCGAAATTCTTCCGGCAAGCCGGCATGGGCGGTCCGCGCCATCGCCTCGAAGGCGTCGAGATCGGGGGCGACGGCATGGGTCCAATCGACGGCGGTCACGTGGGTGTCTCCGGAAACGAGATGCGGAAGGCGCTCATGAGGAAGCGGATCTGATCGGCGGCGTAGCGG
>JAAYVT010000594.1 GCA_012517025.1 Phyllobacteriaceae bacterium
CGAGGAGAGCCGAGAGAACGGCGCGGATCGAGATCACGAGCGGCCGGTCCGTCGAAGTCGAGGAAGGGGAGGCGGGAGAATCGCTGGTCGAGACCCCGATCGATGCCCGCAGATTACGGCAAAAGGGCAGCGACGCCAGCCCGACCGACCTCGTCGGCGGACGCGCGGTCGCTGCCCCCGAAAGGAGATTGTGCCGACGGCGAGGCGCACTTATGGTGCCGGCCATGTCGCGCGCAGACCCTTCCGACCCGATCGCCGTCGCCCCTTCTCAGCCGCCGCGGCGCGGGATCCGCGCCGTCGGCTGGATCGTGTGGGAGGCGATCTACTGGGGCCTGTTGCGCAACGAGAGCTTCGCCCACGCCTCCAACATCGCCTTCTCGATTCTGTTCTCGCTGTTCCCCTTCATGATCCTGGTCACCGGCATCGCCGGCTTTACGGCGGGACAATGGGGGGTGACCGATCTGCCGGCGGCGGCGGAACAGGGCACCGGCGGCATCTTCTCGGTGTTGCCGGAACAGGTGGCGGCGATCCTCAAACCGGAGATCTCGGCGGTTCTGACCACCTCGCAGGGCCGCGTCCTCACCGTCGGCGGCCTGCTCCTGGTGATCATCGTCACCGGCTTCGTCGAGAGCCTCCGGATGGGCCTCAACTACGCCTACCGCTCCTACGACACCCGCCACTTCCTGATCCGCCGGCTGGAGGGCACCGCCTTCATGCTGATCGCGGCGATCGTGATCCTCGGGCTCGGCTTCCTGGTGGTGGTGCTGCCGGTGTTGTGGGGGGTGTTGCTGCCGCATTTCCCCGACATCGCGCCGTGGTGGAACTGGTTCAACCGGTTGCCGCTGGTGCTGTTCACGCTGGCGACCTTCATGTTCCTGCTCTCCGCCCATCTGTGGCTGCCGGCCCGGCATCAGAGGCTGCTCGACGTCCTGCCCGGCGTCCTGGTGACGCTGACGCTGTGGTTCGTCGCCGGCCTGATCTTCTCCTGGTACCTGTCGCACTTCTCCGGCTACGCCAAGACCTACGCCGGTCTCGGCGGCGCGATCGCCTCGATGCTGTTCTTCTACATCGTCGGCCTGATCTTCCTGCTCGGCGCCGAGAGCAACCACACCATCGAGCTGTGGCGGACGGGGACGGAACCGACGCATTGAGGGCGGGCCGCAGGTCCGGGTCGAACGGCTCGATCGTCGCGACCCGGCCAAGGTCGTTCTCCCACGGCTCCTCGCAGGCCGACGACGAAAAACCCCGCGCGATCGCTCGCGCGGGGCAGTGACACGGGGAGAAGGACCGTCGCGGGATCAGTCCGCCTTGGCGGCCTGCATCTCGGCGGAGGCCTCGAGCACGTCCTCGAAGGTGGTGAGGCCGGTCTTCGGGGCGCAGACCAGCACGGCCATGTTGCCGGGCTTGTGCTCGTTCTTCCACATCAGGGTGTGGGCCTTCGGAATGTCCTTCCACTCGAACACTTCCGACATGCACGGCTCGACGCGGCGGTCGAGCACGAACTTGTTGGCCGCCGCCGCCTGCTTCAGATGGGCGAAGTGCGAGCCCTGGATGCGCTTCTGGTGCATCCAGACGTAACGGGCGTCGAAGGTGATGTTGAAGCCGGTGGTGCCGGCGCAGAACACCACCATGCCGCCGCGCTTCACCACGAAGGTCGAGGTCGGGAAGGTGGTCTCGCCGGGGTGCTCGAACACCATGTCGACGTTGTTGCCCTTGCCGGTGATGTCCCAGATCGCCTTGCCGAACTTGCGGACTTCCGAGAACCACGCGTCGTACTCGGGGGTGCCGACCTTGGGCAGCTGGCCCCAACACTTGTAGTCCTTGCGGTTCAGGACACCACGCGCGCCGAGGCTCATGACGTAGTCGCGCTTGGTCTCGTCGGAGATGACGCCGATGGCGTTGGCGCCGGCCGCCGCCGTCAGCTGCACGCCGAACACGCCGAGGCCGCCGGAGGCGCCCCAGATCAGCACGTTCTGCGACGGCTTCAGCTGATGCGGCGTGTGGCCGAACAGCATGCGATAGGCGGTCGCCAGGGTCAGCATGTAGGAGGCGGATTCCTCCCAGGTCAGGTGCTGCGGACGCGGCAACAGCTGGCGCGACTGGACGCGGCAGAACTGCGCGAAGGAGCCGTCCGGCGTCTCGTAGCCCCAGATGCGCTGCGAGGGCGACAGCATCGGGTCGCCGCCGTTGCATTCCTCGTCGTCGCCGTCGTCCTGGTTGCAGTGGATGACGACCTCGTCGCCGACCTTCCAGTGCTTCACCTTGGAGCCGACCGCCCAGACGATGCCGGCGGCGTCGGAGCCGGCGATGTGGTAGGGCTGCTTGTGGACGTCGAAGACCGAGATCGGCTTGCCGAGGCCCGCCCACACGCCGTTGTAGTTGACGCCGGCGGCCATCACCAACACCAGCACGTCGTGACTGTCGAGCTCCCAGGTCGGCACGACCTCGAGCTGCATCGCCTCCTCCGGCGGACCATGGCGCTCCTTGCGGATCGCCCAGGCGTACATCTGCTTCGGCACGTGTCCGAGCGGCGGAATCTCGCCGATCTCGTAGAGATCCTTCACCGGACGATCGACTTCATTCCCAGCCATGGTCTTCCTTCCCGCGTGTCGAGGAGCGACGTGGGCTCGCCCCGTCGTTGATTGTGGCAGAGCGGAAAGCCTCCTCCGAGCTTTGCCGCAGTGCGAACGTGATGCGCACTATCGGCCCGGCCATGCGCGGATTTCCATAATACAAAGGATTGAAATCCACGCATTCAGCCGTTTTTCGCGCCAGAACTTGCTGCGGTGCAAAATCTCACGATCCGGCGATTCGCCGCCGGTGCCCGGCATGGCGCGGCAAGAGAATGTTTTCTCTGGCCTTTTCCGCCGGTTTCGGTGTCCCCCCGAAAAAGCCGGCGGATTCGCGAGACCGAATGTCGCAGTCCGACGTTCGTGTGGGATGACGCGGCTTGTGCGGCGCGATATTCAATCGATCGAAACGAGACCATCCTGGGACATTCGCGCCATGCCGCTCGCCACCCCCGACAAGCCCTGGCTCTTCCGCACCTATGCCGGTCATTCGACCGCGGAGGCCTCCAACCGGCTCTACCGGACCAACCTCGCCAAGGGCCAGACCGGCCTGTCGGTCGCCTTCGACCTGCCGACCCAGACCGGCTACGACCCCGATCACGCGCTGTCGCGCGGCGAGGTCGGCAAGGTCGGCGTGCCGGTCTCCCATCTCGGCGACATGCGCGCCCTCTTCGACGGCATTCCGCTGGAGAAGATGAACACCTCGATGACGATCAACGCCACCGCGCCGTGGCTGCTGGCGCTCTACGCGGCGGCCGCCGATGAGCAGGGCGCCGATCGCAAGAAGCTCGCCGGAACCACCCAGAACGACCTGATCAAGGAATATCTGTCGCGCGGCACCTACGTCTTCGCGCCGGCGCCCTCGATGCGGCTCACCACCGACGTCATCGCCTGGACCTACACGGAGATGCCGAAGTGGAACCCGATGAACGTCTGCTCCTACCATCTGCAGGAGGCGGGCGCGACGCCGGTGCAGGAGCTCGCCTATGCGCTCGCCACCGCGATCGCGGTGCTCGACAACGTCAAGAAGACCGGCGTGGTGCCGGAGGCGGAGTTCGGCGAGGCGGTCGGCCGCATCTCGTTCTTCGTCAACGCCGGCATGCGGTTCGTCACCGAAATCTGCAAGATGCGCGCCTTCGGCCGCCTGTGGGACGAGATCACCCGTGACCGCTACGGCGTGAAGGAAGAGAAGAACCGCCGCTTCCGCTACGGTGTGCAAGCGAACTCGCTCGGCCTCACCGAGCAGCAGCCGGAAAACAACGTCTACCGCATCCTGATCGAGGCGCTCGCCGTGACGCTGTCGCGCGACGCCCGCGCCCGCGCGGTGCAGTTGCCGGCGTGGAACGAGGCGCTCGGCCTGCCGCGGCCGTGGGATCAGCAGTGGTCGCTCCGGATGCAGCAGATCCTCGCCTACGAGACCGACCTGCTCGAGTTCGCCGACATCTTCGACGGCTCCGCCGAGATCGAGGCCCGGGTCGCCGAGCTGGTCGCTCAGGCGAAAGAGGAGCTCGCTGCGATCGAGGCGATGGGTGGCGCCGTCGCCGCCGTCGAGTCGAGCTACATGAAGCAGAAGCTGGTCGAATCGAACACCCGTCGGCTCGAGGCGATCGAGGCCGGCCAGCAGACCGTGGTCGGCGTCAACCGCTTCAAGGAGACCGAGCCGTCGCCGCTGACCACCGGCGAGGGCTCCATCCTGACCGTGCCGCCGCACATCGAGGAACAGGCGATCGAGCGGATCAAGGCGTGGCGGGCGAGCCGCGACGAGAAGGCGGTCGCGGCCGCCCTCGCCACTCTGCGCGCCGCCGCCGCCGAGGGCACCAACATCATGGAGCCGTCGATCGCCGCGGCACGAGCCGGCGTGACCACCGGCGAGTGGGGCGCCACCCTGCGCGAAGTGTTCGGCGAGTACCGCGCCCCGACCGGCGTCGGCCGCGCCGCCCGCGACGCCGGCGCCGATCTCGGCACGGTGCGCGCCGCCGTCGACGCGGTCTCCGAGAAGCTCGGCCGGCGGCTGAAGTTCCTGGTCGGCAAGCCCGGCCTCGACGGCCATTCCAACGGCGCCGAGCAGATCGCGGTGCGCGCCCGCGACTGCGGCATGGAAGTGGTCTACGAAGGCATCCGCCTGACCCCGGCGCAGATCGTCAACGCGGCGCTGGAGGAAGGCGTCCACGCCGTCGGTCTGTCGATCCTGTCGGGCTCGCATCTCGCGCTGGTCGGCGACGTGATGAGCCGGATGAAGGCGGCCGGGCTCGACGACGTTCCCGTCGTCGTCGGCGGCATCATCCCGAACGAGGACGCCGACGCGCTACGCGACATGGGAGTGGCGGCGGTCTACACGCCGAAGGACTTCCAGATCACCGACATCATGGCCGACATCGTCCGCATCGTCGGGGAGGGTGCCCGCGCCGCCGCCTGACCCGCGCGGCGACGCACCGGAACGACACGAGAAGGGGCGCCGACGGCGTCCCTTCTTCGTTCGGCCCCGGTTCGCGACGGCCCGGACGGCTCGACCCGATCGGAAGGAGCGGCGGGCATCAGGCCCGCGCCGCGATCCGTGCCTGCTCGATGCGTCCGTTGATCCCTTCGAGCTCGGCCATCCGCACCCGGTTGGCCTCGCGGACTTCCGACAGGAGCTGATCGAACAACGTCACGATCCGCTCCTCGATGTTCGGTCCGCCGCCGTCGGCGGTGGCCATCAACGTCTTGATCGCGGTCAGAGACATCTCGAATTCGCGCAAGGCGACGATCACCTCGAGCCGCAACCGATCCTCGTTGGAATAGACGCGTCGCGCCCCGGCCCGCGTCGGACAGAGCAGGCCGGATTGTTCGTAGAAGCGCAGGGTGCGCAGGGACACACCGAGATGCGCCGACAATTGGCCGATCGTGAATCCGTCGGAGGCCTGTATCTCCGGATACTTCAGGGCTCGGCGGAGCGAATCCGCCAATCTGGCGATGGTCTCCCCGGCTTTCGTCATCGTTTCCCCCGCGCTGTGAACGGTACTCTCTTCCGGCCGAGGCGACGATTTGAACTCAATCAAAAGTCGAAGGATCGGCCGGCCGGCACGTTTCAATAGGAGAGTGTCCCCTCAAAACGTTTTGGGAGCAAGTCTCACGTGTGGGATTCCATGGACGGGGCCGGCATGACGGGAGACGGATCGACGAACGCGGCGAGGCGCCTCCCGAACGAAGAGGGGGGCCGAAGCCCCCCTCGCCCTCACAACGTTCCCATCCGGCCGCGACGGTAGTCCTCGACGGCGCGAATCAGCTCCTCGTGGGTGTTCATCACGAAGGGGCCCATGGCGGCGATCGGTTCGTCGATCGGCTCGCCGGTGAGGAGCAACACCCGGCTCTCCGGCGCCATGCCGGTGAGGCGCAGCCGATCGCCGTCGCGGTCGAGCACCGCGACCGCCTCCGCGGCGACCTCCCGTCCCTCGATCGCCACCGCTCCGGAGAGCACGGCGACGAGCCC